>JBILWF010000624.1:0-2689 GCA_044370075.1 Chthoniobacteraceae bacterium
CCACCGACGGGGGGCACCATCTCCTCTTTGCAAACGACCGGCTCCTGCACCGCGCACCGCAGCAAACTCCGGGGCCCGTTTTTTTGCCGCTGGCGGAGGCATGGGAATCGCACGGAGATCTCATTCGCGACCATCTGATGCGGCATCCGGTGCCGACCGGCTCGCACAAGTTTGCGCAGCTGCATCTGGCTTCCCTGCGGAACGGCACGTTTCTGTACATTCCAAAGGGGGTACATGTGGCGCAACCTTTGCACGTGGGACACTGGCTCGCCGGCGCGGCGCAAAGCGCATTTCCGCACACGCTGGTCATCGCCGAGGAGGACAGCTCCGCAACGCTGGTGGACTGGTACGCTTCGGCGGATTCCACCCGCCACATGGCGTGTTCATTAAGCGACCTGTGGCTGATGCGCGGCGCCTCCGTGCGGTACCTTTCCGTTCAGCAATGGAACCGCTCCACTGCATCGGTCCACGCGTGCAGCACCCACGTCAACGAAGGCGCCTCTGCGCTCACGCTCGGCCTTCATCTCGGGGGCAGCTACAGCCGGTTTGAACACGTTTCGCGGCTCCTGGGCCGGGGCGCTCGCAGCGAAATGTACGGGCTCACGGTGGCGGATGAAAAACAGCACTTCGACCAGCGCACCCTCCAGGAACACGCCAGCGCCGATACCTACAGCAATCTGCTCTTTAAAAACGCATTGTACGATTCCGCGAAGACCACTTTTTCGGGGCTGATCCGCGTGGACGAACACGCCCACCGCACCGACGCCTATCAGAAGGTGCGCAACCTCCTCCTGAGCGACCAGGCCGAAGCCAACTCCCTGCCCGGCCTGGAAATCCTCGCCGACCAGGTGCGCTGTTCGCATGGGGCAACCACTGGCGAAATCGATGCCGAAGAACTCTTCTACCTGCGTTCCCGCGGCATCCCGGAAAAAACCGCGTTCGGGTTGATTACCGAGGGATTCCTCAGCGAGGTGCTTCAAAAGATTGAGGACGCTCCGTTGCAGGACCTGTGCGCTGGTCTTGTTCGCGCCCGTCTGGGCGGGCACTAGCCCTCGCGCCCATCCTGTCCCCGCCCGTGGCGGACTCCCCGTGAGTTCATTGCCTTGAGCACGCTTTTGCCCTAGCGTGCGCCCTCCTATGAACTCCATCCCCCACCCCTCGCGCCGTTCTTTGCTCCTGTTCGCTGCCGCCAGCATGGCGTTCCCCTTCACTCCGCTCTTAACTCACGCCGCGGAGAACGACTGGAAGCCGGATGCCGGTTTCGAAAGCCTCTTCAACGGCAAGGACCTCACCGGTTGGTGTTATCAGTCTGCGGAGCCTTTCGATGGAAAGCACGAAGCTGCGGACGGGCGCTATTCGGGCAAAGACGGGGTGCTCACAGTGCATCCCTTCAAGGAGGGCGGCAGCCGATTCCGCACGCTGTGGACAGTGCGCACCTTTCCCAAAAACTTCCACCTCAAGCTCCAATTCCGCGCCGAACACAACGCCGACAGCGGAATCTTCCTGCGCAAACCCCAGCTGCAGTGCCGCGACTACTGGGTGGCGGGCCCCTACTTCCAGCTTAAGAAATATAATTATTTGGGATGGAATGACATCGAGGTAGTCGTCAAGGACAACACCGCCTACTGCACCTGCAACGGAGAAGTGCTTCAGGACGCGCTGAAACTGCCCATGGACGGTCCCATCGGACTGGAAGCCGACCGCGGCACCATGGAGTACCGCCACCTCCAAATCAAAGAGATCGAGTAACGCCCCACGGCACGCTCAACCCCGCCTGCTGCAGCAAGAAAAGCCTCCTGCTGCGGGCGCTCGGCCTTGATTCCGGGGATCCTTTACCTCCGGTAGAAATCAATCCATCCCAGAGAGATGGAAGCGGGGTTTCCGGCGAAAATTTCCCCGGGAACCCGGACTTCAATCGTTCCTTCCTTTTGCGTAATCACGACATCAAGAGCTCCCGCCCGCTCCCTCGAGGGGTTGCCGCTCCGGTCCATCTTCGAGTAGGGAACCCGGCGGGAGCCCCGGAGAAAGGTCTCGAAGTGGTGCGTTCCATTCTGCATCCAAAAAGATTCAAGCCCCCGCAGGCGGAGTTGGATGATGATGTGCGACGGCCAACTCGCCCCTGTGCGCACCAATTTCGCGCCCCCGATGCCGCTCTCACTCGTGATGGCGACGACATCCGCGCCAGCAGCGGAGTGCAGAAAAACGCCATCCCCCGCCTTGGTCAGTTCGACGCGAAAAACCGGGGCCACCGTCCCCCCGAGCGCCACCTCGGCGAGACAAAGCAAAACGAGAAAAGCCGATTTCATTTTTGGAAAATCGCCCGGAAGGGTAATCCCGGAGGGTGACCTCCTTGCGAACCCTTGTTTCCGCGGAAGGTGCCTCCGGATCGAAATCTGGAGGGAAGTGGTCGGGCTGGCGGGATTCGAACCCGCGGCCTCTTCGTCCCGAACGAAGCGCTCTACCAAGCTGAGCCACAGCCCGTTGTTGTTTCCACAGGAGCCCGGCTACCACGCGCCGCACTCTGCTTTCACGTGTTCACTATGAGCCGCGAGCAGCGAACAGCAAGCAAAACTCGGAAAAGCCCGGACGGCGATTCGGCACGGCCCCGTCGCGCGCGGAAACTCACCGCACGTACATAAACTCGTTGGTGAGCAGTATGACCTGCGCATAGCGCTCGAAGGGCGTCAGC
>JBILWF010000625.1:0-2687 GCA_044370075.1 Chthoniobacteraceae bacterium
GATCACCCCGTCACCAACCACGGCCGGAGCACCGCCACTCTTGCGCGTCCACGGCACGTCGCCTCCCTGGCGTTTTGCGCTCTGATGCCCCTGACCGCCGTGCCTCCCCTGCCCCTCAACGCCGGCGAGAAAATCTTCCCCGCGCAGAATTCCAGACCGCACAAAAAAGCCCCCTTCAAAAACACCCCCCCAAACCCGAAGCAGGCGGAAGAACCGGACGTCCCCCCCGACCAAACCCGGGATCCCCTGCAGAAACTCAACCGCGCGACATTCGGCTTCAACCACGTCCTTTACCGCTATGTGCTGAGCCCCGTGGGAAAAGTGACGGAATTCGCTCTCACAAAACATGGAGTCCGGTGTCTCGAGAATGCGCTCCAGAACGTGGAGGCCCCGGTGCGCATTGTGGGCTGCCTTTTCCAAGCCAAATTCAAGCGCGCGGGGCAGGAGACCGGAAAGCTGCTGGTCAATTCCACGGTCGGCGTGGGCGGACTTTTCAAGGTATCGGACCGTATCGAAGGCCTCAAGGATGTCCCTCAGGAGGACTTTGGGCAGGCTGTGGCCTCTTGGGGCGTTCCGCGGGGGCCGTACATCGTTCTACCCGTGATCGGACCGAGTACCGCGCGCGAAATCATAGGCCATGTCGGAGACACGGCATCCAATCCCGCCACGTGGCTGGGGAGCAATACCGTGCGCCTTATGACACGGGGCATCAAAACGGGCATCGAAAACCCCTTCCGGATGGATCTCTATGATGCGGTGACCGCCTCCGCCGTGGATCCCTACGTGGCAGCCCGCGAGGGCTACATCAGCCGGCGCAGCCACGAAATCGCCCGCTGAGCCGCCGCTTGCCTTGACGCGCCGCGGGGGCCCGCCCTCACGACCCGGCCCCGTCCGCCTCACCGAAAATCTCGGGACACCGCCGGCGCAACTCCCGGCCGACAACCTCCGCCGCGCGTTCCCCGGCCCCGGGAGCCCCCAACCCGGCGATCACCGCCGCGAATTCGCGCTGCTGCTTTTCCCGCGCGCCGGCATCCGCCAGCAGCGCCTCCACCGCCGCGGAAAGCCCCTCCGCCGTGGCATCCGACTGCAGCAACTCCGGCGCAATCTCGCGACCCGCCAGAATGTTGGGCATGCCAATGCGGGGAAGTTTCACCAACCAACGTCCGAGGATCCACGTGGGCCACGAGACCTTATAAGTAATGACCATCGGCAGCCCGAAATACGCGGCCTCCAGCGTCGCCGTTCCCGAACACACCATGCCCGCGGTCGCCTCCTGGGTCAGCGCGTGAAAACGCCCCAGCCCGATCCGGCAAAAACCGGGGTCCAAACCCTGCGCCCGGATCGCCTCAAGCATCCACGCGGCCTGCCGGGAATTGGCCGCAGCGGCCTCAAAGCGCAACTCCGGTCGCCGCACACTCAGGCGCCGCGCCGCCTCCACCATGACCGGAAACAAGCGCCGCACCTCCCGGTCTCGGCTGCCCGGAAAAAGCCCAACCAGATCCTGGCGCCGCGGCACATCCCCCCGCAACGCAGGCAGGGAGTCCAACATCGGATGCCCTACGAACTCCGTCCGCAAACCGGAGGCCTCGTAAAGCGCTTTCTCAAAGGGAAAAATGCAAAGCATTAAATCCAAATAGCGCGCCATCTTCGGGATGCGTCCCCGGTTCCACGCCCACACCTGCGGGCTGATATAAAAGAAAATCGGAATCCCGGGCTGGCGCTCCCGCAAGGCTTTGGCCAGACGGGTGTTGAATCCGGGATAATCCACCAGCAGCAAGGCCGCCGGCTGCAGGCGCTCGATCTCCGCCAACATCCGCTGAAACTGCGCGCGGAAGTATCCGTACTTTTTGAGAACATCCCAGAAACCGACCACCGCCTCGCCGGTCCATTCCAAAAACGGCTCCGCGGCCAGCGCCTGCATCTTGGGACCGCCCGCCCCCACGATCCGCAGTCCGGGGATTTGCCGCCGCAGGGCCGCGAGCAACTCCGCGCCCCGGCTGTCGCCGCTCGCCTCGCCCGCCACCACATACAACGAAGGTTTTTCGCGCATCACGCCAGGCGGTTCAGGCTTGCGGGAGAGCCGTTACCCCGGGCTTGGCAGCATCCGCCGCAATGCGACGGGCCACCTCCAGCGCCAGTTCCAACGCCGCGGTTCCCTCGCGCCCGCCCACTTTGGGTTCGGCCCCAGCCCGCGCGCAGGCATGAAAATCCGCCAACTCCCGCTTGAGGGGTTCGCCTTTTTCAATGGGCACCGGTTCCCGCACAATCTTGCGCCCGGCAAACTCGCTCACAATGGTGGAATCGCTGGAGGCGAAGAGTTTGCTCAGCAGGGAACTCTCCTTCTGGTGCGCCTCCGCCATCCGGTACACGAACCCCTCCTGCCGCATGTAATCCAGCGACAAGTAGCAGTCCTCCTGAAACACCCGGATTTTTCGCAACCGCTCCGGACTCACGCGCGAGACGGTGAGATTGGCCACGCACCCGTTCTCGAACCGGAAGCGCGCATTGGCGATGTCCTCGCTGGAGCTCAAAACCGGCACACCAACCGCGTCCACCGAAACCACGGGGGACCGCACCAGATGCAGCACGATCTCGATATCGTGGATCATCAAATCCAACACCACGCCGATTTCGGTGCTGCGGTTGGGATAGGGAGACAGACGGTGGCTTTCGATAAAACGCGGTCG
>JBILWF010000054.1:0-8799 GCA_044370075.1 Chthoniobacteraceae bacterium
AGCAAAATCGCCTTCGCCTTCTTCATGCCGTCCTTCACCGCAAAAATAGCCGCCATCTTAAAAGCCAACTCGTTGGAGTCCACGTCGTGGTAGCTTCCGTCGATAATGTCCACATTGATATCAATCACCGGGTAGCCTCCCACGATGCCATTCAGCACAGCCTCCTCGATCCCCTTCTTGACCGCTGGAATGTAATCCTTCGGGATGGTTCCACCCACAACCTTGTTTTCCACGGTAAGTCCCTTGCCACGCTCGTTGGGCTGCACATTAACAATCACGTGTCCGTACTGCCCGCGCCCGCCGGACTGCTTGATGAGCTTACCCTCCCCAGTCGCAGTCGTGGTGATCGTCTCGCGATAAGCAATCTGCGGCTTTCCAGAGTTCGCATCCACCTTAAATTCACGCAGCAAGCGGTCACGAATGATCTCAAGGTGCAATTCTCCCATCCCCGCGATGATCGTTTGACCGGTGTCTTCATTGGTGAACACACGGAAGGTCGGATCTTCCTCGGCAAGGCGTGCGAGCGCGTTGCTCATTTTCTCCTGGTCCTGCTTTGTTTTGGGCTCGATAGCCATCGAGATAACCGGATCAGGGAACGAAGGAGGCTCCAACAAGACCGCATGGTCCTCGTCGCAAAGAGTATCGCCCGTGGTGATGTTCTTAATGCCCACAATAGCGGCAATGTCGCCGGAATAGCAGGTCTCCACGTCTTCACGCTTGTCCGCTTGGATCTGGATGATTCGGCTGATGCGCTCGCGCTTGTTCGTACGGGGATTGTAAACTGTGTCCCCCTTGGAAAGTTTTCCGCTGTAAACGCGGAAGAAAACCAATTTGCCCACGAACGGGTCGCTCCAGAGCTTGAACGCCAGCGAACAGAATTTCCCCTGGTCATCGGTCACGACCTTGACAGGTTCGCTCGAGTCGGGGTCTTGGCCGTTGGCCGGTGGAATATCCAAGGGGCTGGGGAGATAATCCACGACCGCATCGACGAGGTACTGAACACCCTTGTTTTTGAAGGCGGAACCGCCCACCACCGGGCAAAACTTGTTGGCAATCGTCTGGCGGCGAATCCCCGCTTTGAGCACCTCGGGCGGAATCGGCTGTTCTTCAATGAAAAGAAGTCCCACCTCTTCGTCGAGATTCGCGATTTGTTCGATCAAGTCCTGATGGGCTTTTTCCACCAACTCTTTAAGTTCATCCGGAACCTCCTCCACCGCGTACCGGGAACCAAGAGCGCTATCATCGCTGTAAACGATCGCCTTCTTGTTCACCACGTCAAGCTGACCACGGAGCGTATCCTCCTTCCCTATCGGTATAAGCACCGGCCATGCATTGGCAGAAAGCTTTTTCCGCATTGAATCGATGGCGGCATCGAAATTGGAACCCACACGGTCCATCTTGTTGATGAAGGCGATGCGGGGCACGTTGTACTTGGTTGCCTGACGCCACACGGTTTCAGACTGGGGCTGCACTCCGGCAACCGCATCAAACACGGCGATCGCGCCATCCAGAACGCGCAGGGAGCGTTCCACTTCCGCAGTGAAATCCACGTGCCCGGGGGTGTCGATGATGTTTACTCTCATCTTCTGGCCCTGGAACAACTTGACCACGTTCTCCTGCACCGTTTGCTGCCAAAAACAAGTTGTGGCAGCCGACGTAATCGTGATTCCGCGCTCGCGCTCCTGCTCCATCCAATCGGTCACGGTAGTCCCCTCATGGACTTCACCCATTTTATGGATCATCCCCGTGTAAAAAAGGATCCGCTCGGTAAGCGTGGTCTTACCGGCATCGATGTGGGCTGCGATGCCGATGTTCCGGGTCCGCTCGAGCGGATAAGCGCGGTTCGGTGAATTTGGATTACTAGACACGGCTGAGAAAAGGAATGACCCCGGCGGGTGTTAAAGATGTTGGGAAAGGCTGCCTGTTCCGATTTTTCCTGAACTGAGGTAGACCCCGTTAGAAGCGGAAATGGGCGAACGCGCGATTGGCCTGAGCCATTTTGTGGGTGTCATCCCGCTTTTTGATCGCGTTCCCCTGACCATTGGCCGCGTCCTTGAGTTCGTTGGCCAATGCATCCGCCAATCCGGTGGCTTTCCGGGACTTGGCGTAACCTACCAACCAACGCATCGCGAGGGCGATCGCGCGAGCGGGCGCCACTTCCATCGGCACCTGGTACGTGGCTCCGCCAACCCGGCGGCTTTTGACCTCCAGTCGGGGACGCACGTTGTCCACAGCCTTGATCAGCGTCTCCAAAGGATCCACGGTCTCCGCGTTCTGGCGGGTTTTTTCAATCGCCGTATACACGATGCGCTCGGCGAGGGACTTCTTGCCACTCTGCATAACCGAGGCAATCAGGCGGGCCACGATCGGACTGCCGTACCGGCTATCCAGTTTTTCTGTTTTGGTGATGACGCGACGACGACGAGACATGAGCGTGAATAGAGTTTTTAGGAACCTTCGTTTCGGAGAGGGACTATTTCTTCCCTTTGCCTGCAGCCTTAGCGGCTTCCTGGCCGGGTTTCGGACGCTTCGCACCGTACTTGGAACGGGAACGGCGGCGACCGTCGACTCCGAGGGAATCGAGGGTACCACGAACGATGTGATACCGCACCCCGGGCAAATCCTTCACACGACCACCACGAACCAGTACGATCGAGTGTTCCTGGAGGTTGTGTCCCTCCCCTGGAATGTAGGCAATCACCTCGTATCCGTTAGTAAGGCGCACCTTGGCGACCTTCCGCAGCGCGGAGTTGGGTTTCTTGGGCGTACGGGTCATCACCTGCACGCACACACCCCGCCGGAAAGGACACTTGGTCATCGCCGGGCTTTTAGACTTAACCTGAATCTGTTTGCGCCCTTTACGGACGAGTTGATTGATCGTTGGCATGGAATTCCGAAGAATTAGGTCGACTCTCTTTGGGGCGGCCTTGAGTTGGGGCCGGCTGTACCTCCCAAGAAAAGCAGGTTCCTGAGAATCCTGCGCTTCAAGTTCGATCTAGCGGCTTCGGCTGCGGAGGCGTGCCTCTTCTCCAGCAACCACGACTTCTAAACCGGAGCTCACCCGAAGGGAGCCCCAAGCCTCGATGTCGAAGCCGCGAGAGCGCCAGCTTGGGAGCCGGCGAGAGCGCGAAGGGGTGGGGCTTATACGCATCCCACCGAAGGCTGGCAAGGGATTGTTTTACTTTCTTCCGCAAACCGCAAGCGGGTTCGCACTCTCGCCCGATCCAAAAACGGGCTCCGAGATGCCAGATCGCCAAAAACGTAAGTATCTTTTCTTTAATTATTTAAATCTTAAAATACCAACAGGAAGCACCGCCCTAAACCTCCCGCCTCACCGCCCAAAATCCCCCACGAACTCCCTCCAAAAAATTTCCACAAAAATCAGCCCATCCCCCGGCAACACTCCCATCCAAACCGTCCCCTGACGAAAAGGCCCCTCGTGCCATCCCCAGCGGCCCAGCCAGCGGTAGAACTGTGCGGTCTCCGCCTCCGAGAAAAACGGCGCCTCGAAAAACTCCCGCAGCTCGCTGATTCCAAAGTCGTCGTTTGCAAACCATTGCAACCGAACACCTCCAGCCGGGCAATCCAAAATGCACCTTCTCCACGAGGCGCCCCAGCGAAAACGCTCCCTGCGCTCGAACAAAAGCCTCCCCTTGAACTCCTCGACGGGCCGCTCCGCCAAAGCCTCCTCGAGGTAGCGTTTGACCTGCACAAAATTTGGCGCCACACGCAGCGCGAGCAATCCCGGGCGCGACACGCTCCAAAAGGGGGGCGGCCGCACCGGACCGGCGCGCGACAAATCCTCCCGCGACTGCCCCCGCAGCCCCGCGCTCCACAGGGCACCGGAGCCGTTTCCCGACGCTTCCCCCGCACCGCGTACTTTGCGCAAAAACGACGGCACGGAGGCCGGGGGCGCCGCCGGAACCCGGGGACACTCCGAACCTGCACCCGCAGAGCCCCCGGGTACCGCGGTCCGCGCACTGTGCGGACCGCCCGGGTTGCCGTCCTCCAGCGGGCTCCGCACCGGGCTCCCCGGGGGCGGATCCGCCGCATCCGCCGGGTGCCCCGCAGCACACCACGCCTCGCGCAACCCCAACCGCAAATCCCCCGGCCTCCAGCGGCGGCACCGCGCGGCGACCCCCTTCCACACCGAGGTCACGTTTTCGGGTAGGGCCGCGAAAGTTGCGCCATCCCATGCGGGTTCCCGGAAGGCCCCAAAAAACACTCCGCCGAAGCCTCCCACCAAAATACCTGCGAACCAGATCATCCCCGCGGACATGAAACGCCCTCGGAACGCTCCGGAGGGGGGGCTTCCCACCGCCACTGCCCCGCGGCCGAACCATCGCCCCCCATTCCGAACAAGCCCGCCACCTGCCCCTTTCGACGCACCCACCCCATCCGCGCCCCCATTCACCCGACGCCTCCTCCCAAACAAATCCCCTAAAGTCATGGTGTTCCCTCCTCTGCCATTCCCTACGATGGATGGAGACGCAGAGGGGCTTCCAAAAAACATTTTTTTTCAAACGCCCCCACCCCTCTGGAGAACCCCTTGAGAAAAAATCCATTCCCGCCCTCGGACGCGGAGCCGCTTCCAGCGCTGGATTCAAATCAAATGCTTTGAGCCTTTTAGGAAGGACTCAAGACTTGCGCGAGGCCGCGGCCCTACCCAGAAGTACCTTCCGTCTCCGGTGCCCTCCCTGCCATGCGGAAATCCCCGGACCGCCCCACCTCCTTCCTCTGCCCACCCTTGTCCGCATGAAAGCCGCTCTCACCTCCCTCGGTCTGCTGCTCGTGTCCGCTCCAAGCCCGTTTGCCGCTGTAACTCCCGGCGAAATGGCGGGATACCTTTTTGCGCCTGCGGAGAAGGTGCCGGAAGAGTTCAACGGCGGCTTTTCGCTCTATGCCGCTGCATGGCCGCTGGTTGGCACCTATCCCGGGCACCGCTTTCAAACGGGCCTCTGCGGCACGTGGATGTTTCCGCAGTGGTCCGAGCAGGAAAAGCCGAAGGAAAAATGCTACACTGACATCGAGGGCGGACTGGGGTGGTGGCGCGACACGCGTTTTCCGACCATCACGCCCAAATTCATCATGGGCGGCGTGGGGCCGAATTTCTCGGTGATCGCGAACGGTCCGGGATACGGCGCGGGCACATGGGAGAGGCCGCGTGGCCAGTATGGCGTGGCGCAACTGAGCCCGTGGCTGCTGATGCCGCTCGACGGGCTGAACCTCAAGCAGGGAACCTGCGGCGAGCTCTTCGGGTACGGCTACCTCCCCTTGCCGCTGACACATCCGAAGACGACCACCGCCGGTAAAAAAGTGCCGACGGGCAACCAGTGCTGGACGCTCTTTCTGGAAACCGGAAATTTCAAAGGACCCGTGGCCTTTTTCACACCGTTTTTTTGGTCGCAAGCACTCCTCGAGCATCCGGAGTGGGCGGGCAAACTGCTCGACTCCTGCCCGGCCGGCCCCAACAAGGCAATCCAGATGGAAACACAGCATGTGCCCGCACTGTTGACCGAAACGCAGGCACGGGTCGCGCCAACGCGTTTTCCCGTCGGCACGGACGGCACATCCATCGTACTGCACCGGCTCACCGCGTATAAAAAGGCCGCTTTGTGGGATGACGTGCAGCGCTGGTTTGACGGCGGGGCGGCCGCGAATAGCGGGATCCGGCCCGAGGCCGCGGTGGTTCACCGATTCCGCAGCGGCGGAGGCTCGAACTGGAGCATCTATCCCCCGGGTACCAAGCGCGAGGAAAAGACCCCGCTCGCATGGAATGCGTTCGTGAGCGCGTTCACGCCCGATCCCGTCACGTTCGGCTACCGGTGGAACGAGCAACGGACGCGCCGGGAAGGTTCGCTGGTCACGCTGCCGGAGTTTTACGAGCTGGGAACCAACCCGCGCGGCAAGCCGCAATGGCAGGTGATGGATCCGAAAAACAGCGCCGTGGACCCACAGATCGCGGGGCACCGCTTTGAGACGCCCGCCGAAAAACCGCAACAACCGCGCGTCACGCCCGATGACGCCGACAGCTGCTGGAAGAACCCCGGCCCGTCCGCGGGTCCCTTCAAGGTGCGACTCGGCGACGGCAGCACGGTGACCTATTTCTGGTATCGATTTGCCGACCAGCCCGCCATGCTCAACGCCGATCTCACGCCCGCGGAACGCGAAGAGGTTCAGCACCGCGTTGAAAAGCTTCACCGTGCTTGGACCAGGGACCGCGCCTACCTGACTCCGCCGGATTTTGGAATGCTGGCGGACATAGATCCCTCCTTGATTCTGCAGCCACCGGCCGGCCTCGAGGTTGGATATGTACCGATCGCCACGCGTCAGGAAATGGAACAGCCCTGAGACGATTCTCCCGCATGTTACCTCAAAAACGTTGCCTCCCGGGACACAGGGCTGAACTGAGCGAGAGCCGGCCACCCGGGTGCATTTTAAGGCAGACACGGGATGGACGAAGGAGATCATGAGGCACACTCCCATGAAATCCTCCCTCCACTCCCCGCTGGCACGCGCGGTCTCTGCGTGGTTTCTCCTGGTCTCGCCGGTTCTCGCGGCGTCCGACAAAACTCTGGACATCTATTGGATCGACTCCGAGGGCGGCGGCTCCACGCTGCTTGTGACTCCCGAGGGCGAATCGGTGCTCATCGACACCGGAAACCCGGGAGGACGCGATGCCGGTCGCATCCTGCACGTCGCCCAGAAAGTGGCCGGCCTCAAAAAAATCGATCATGCCCTGATCACGCATTTCCACATCGACCATTTTGGAGGGCTTGCGGAGCTAACAGAGAAGCTGCCGGTCCTCAACCTCTACGACAAGGGACTACCCGAAACGCCGCCCGATGCAGGCGGGAACCCAAAGCTGTGGTCCGTGCTGAAGGCTCCGTACGAGGCCGCGTCCGTTGGAAAACGCAAGACGATCCAAGCCGGCGACACCGTGCCCCTGCGGCAGACAGCCAACGCCCCGGGGCTTCGCATGCTGTGCCTCGCCGCAAATCAGAATTTTGCCCAGGCCGTGGACGCGCCCTCGGATAATCCCCGCTGCGGAACGGTCGAAGAACAGCCTGAGGACCGCACCGACAACGCCAACAGCTTGGTACTGCTGCTGGAGCTCGGACCGTTTCGCTTTTTCGACGGAGGCGACCTCACATGGAACATCGAAGAGAAACTTGTATGCCCTAAAAACCGGGTGGGAGCCGTCGACCTAATGCAGGTCAATCACCACGGGTTGGACGTCAGCAACAATCCCATCCTGCTGAACGCGCTCTCGCCCACGGTGGCCGTAATGAATAACGGTCCCCGCAAGGGAACGGGCAAGCGGTTGGCGGAAACACTCCAATCCCTTCCGGCACTCAAGGCCGTCTACCAAATCCACGAAAACATCCGTGCCGACCGCGAAACCAACACGAAGATGGAACGCATCGCCAACCACGGAGATCTCGGGGAAAACTGCGAAGCGCACTACATCAAGTGCTCGGTCGCCCAGGACGGAAAATCCTACGTGATCCAAATTCCCTCGCGCTCCCTCTCCGAGACGTTCCAGACCCGGACCAAATAAGGGTCCGCCGGGGCGCTCCCAACGCTCCCCCCTGTCGGGCGCTTTCCTCTCGACAGGTGGCTCCGCAGCCTGGCCGGGTCGGTTGCGCGATGTGGACCAGGACTCGAAAACCAAAAAGGGAATGTCCGATTGATCCCGCGGGCCGCTTTCACGAAGGGCCCGCTTTGGGGCGTCTCGCAGAGCTGCGGGACCGCGTGGCGGATCACCGGGAAGAGTTCGCGCGGTAATTCACCGAAGCGCTCATGGAAGACGCGCTGGGGCGGCCGTGCAGTTTCGCCGATCAGTCCGTGGTGGAGGAAATTCTGGAGCAAACAAAAGCCTCACACGGGTCGATTTCTGCGTTTCTGGAGGCGCTGGTTTGCAGCTGGCCGTTTGGTCCAAAGTGACCGGAATACGACGACACAGCAGGCGGTCCCGGGATTTTCCATCCGAGCCTTTCACGGCGTGTTTCGCGCGCCGGAAATGCACCGAGTCTGCCGCAGATCGACCGAGCAGCGGATCCTTTTTCGGAGGGATGCCTTCGTGTGTGTAACACTACAACCAAGGCCCCGGCGGCCCGCGGTCCCTTGTGGAAGAAGCCAACCGCCAAACGCGGTCCCGACGAACCCCTCCCATGGCAACAACCCCTGCTCCCAACTCCTGCGACCGGTTGTTTGATCAACACGCCGCACTTCTCTGCCCTGTTTCTCTGGCTGAAATCCGCCAACAGTTTCAACTCGACTGGGACGGTTTCCACGGAGTCGCCCACTGGGCGCGCGTTCTTGAAAACGGCCTGCGGCTCTGCTGCAGGGTTCCGGAGGTCCGCGTGGATGTGGTGGTCCTTTTTGCCCTCTTCCACGACGCATGCAGGCAAAACGAACACGCGGACCCGCAGCACGGGGAGCGCGCAGCACTTCTGGCCCGGCGGTACTTCAGCCGGGGCAGGCTGCCCCTGGACGCAGCAGGACTGGAGTTGCTTGCCGACGCGTGCCGCGGACATGACCGGGGGCATGTGTCCGCGGATCCCACCGTCGGAGTCTGCTGGGATGCGGACCGGTTAGACCTCGCCCGGGTGGGGATATTCCCCTCTGCCCGGTATCTCTCTACCACTGCCGCCAAGGACCCCGAACTCGTCAACCAGTGCGTGCTGGCCTCCCAGTCCGGGAATTTTCCCCGCCGGGAACGCTGGGTCTGCTCCCGGATAAACACCCCGGGATAAGAGAGATCGAACCTATGAACCCGTTTCACCCAAAAAACTG
>JBILWF010000626.1:0-2683 GCA_044370075.1 Chthoniobacteraceae bacterium
CGTCAATTCGATGAGTTCCGCGAAATCCGAGGTGGTGGCCTCGCTGGATTCGGTCACCTTCAGACCGAGGTGCTGGGCGAATCCGGGCGCGTTGACAATGTTTACCTCCATGCCGCCCGCCGAACGCAGGAAACCCAGCAGGACCGCACGCGAAACGGGCTTGGTGTTGAGTTCGTTGATTTTGCCTTGAAAATTGACGTTCAGCGCGTTGCTGCGCTTGGAAACAATCTGGGAAAGGAAAATCCCAAGGCGCTGTCCAAGAGTCACATATGGGCTGATTTGAGCCAGGGTTTTGGCGTCCACGCTGGGCATGTTCACGGCGTTCCGTATTTCGCTCTGCAACAGGGCCGCACGGATCTGCTGGGCAACCTCAATGCCGACGCTCTCTTGCGCCTCCGCCGTCGAGGCCCCAAGGTGCGGGGTGAAAATAATGTTGGGCAGTTCCCGCAGCGCAAAATCCGCGGTTGGGGGTTCCTGCTCGAAAACGTCCAAAGCGGCCGCGGCCACGTGCCGGGTTTTGAGCGCCTCGTACAGCGCTTTTTCGTCGATGAGCCCTCCGCGCGCACAGTTGATTACGCGCACGCCTTTTTTGGCGCGGGCCAAGCGCTCCCCATTGAGCATGTGTTTCGTCTCCGGTGTCAGCGGCATGTGTACGGTAATATAGTCGGCCTGCGGAATAATCTCATCCAGGCGTTCGATCAGTTCCACATGCAGCGACTGGGCGCGGGCCTGAGACAGATACGGATCGTAGGCCAGCACCCGCATCCCAAAGGCTTGGGCGCGCGTGGCAACCTCGGCTCCAATGCGGCCCATTCCCAGAATGGCGAGGGTTTTGCCGCACAATTCGACCCCTTCAAAATTTTTGCGGTCCCATTTGCCTGCCTTCATGGAAGCATCGGCCTGGGCGATGTTGCGTGAGATGGCCATCAACAGCGAGAAGGTGTGCTCGGCGGTGGAAACCGTGTTTCCCCCCGGCGTGTTCATCACGATAACGCCATGACGGGTTGCCGCATCCACATCCACGTTGTCCACTCCCACCCCGGCGCGCCCGACCACCTTTAATTTTTTCGCAGCTTCCAAAAGGCGTGCCGTGACCTTGGTCTGACTGCGGACCACCAGCCCCTGATAGTTGCCGATTATCTCCAGCAACTCCGCCTCGGACTTGCCCGTGCAAACATCCACCTCCAGCAGTTTGCCCTCGGCGAGTTCAGCAATACCGCGCTCGGAGATGGGGTCGGCGACAAGGACTTTAGGTGTGCTCATGGTTCGAAAGAAAAGGGTCCCAAGTGTAGGGGCTTCGCCGGTGCGGCAAAGGGAAAAAACGGACGCTGCCTCGTCCAAGAGCGCGCCTGCTCCAACCCGTTGCGCCCGGATCAGCAAAAAATGAGGCTTTCCCGCAAAGACAGCTTCTGCCCGGTGGAGTTTTCGGCGCGCGGCGAGCTTCCCGCGCAACCTCGCGGCGTTTCTCCGTGCTGGGACAAAACGCACGGATACCTTACGAAATCATCAAAATGAACCGGCTCGCCGCCTCCCTACCACCGCACTGGCCAGACACCGTGCGCGACCTGCTCAACAGACACGCCCGCCTCGAGGAGCTCGTTCCCGGGCAAAATCCCAACCAGGAATGGGATTCCCGCTCGATCCGTGCAATCCACCCGGCCCTGCCCGGCTGGACACACTCTTCATCCCAAAGGCTCGGGGTCTTGCACGGACTTCTCTTTTACGCCCTCGACGCATTGGAGGAGGCCCACGCGCTCTTCCAAGAAATCGATTCGTTTCTCGGTTCCTACGGGCATGGAATGATGCACCGCCGCGAAGGAGATTTTGCCAATGCGAGCTACTGGTTCCGCCACGCGGGAAAGCCCCCTTCGGACGTGTTCGCCCCCGGATTTAATCCCGTGGATTTGACCGTTGCCTGCCAGAAGGCCGCCAGAGCGCCGATCGCCGAAAAGGAACGCGCGGTGGAGGCCCTGCATCGCGAGTGGATCGCTGTCTTTGATGCACTTTTGGCAGGAAAAATCCGGTGAGATTCCCCGGGCGGGTCGCAGGACGCCAGCCAGCCATGCGTGTGCCCGAAATACACGGACACCGCTAGACCCTGACGGAATCCGGTGGCCCTCACGACTTCGCTCAAATGCGGCCCACGAGCCGCCCCCGCCGCAGGCCGGAATCTGCTTCAAACAGCATCGCCCCGGAGGGTCATGCAGCTCCGGGCGCCGCAGGTTCCTCCTCCGCCGGCGGGCGCTGCGGAACCGAAAACGTCAGTTTCCCGTCCGCCGCACTCACCTGGGCCGTATCTCCTGCCTTGATGTTACCCCGCAAGATTTCCTCCGCCATCGGATCCTCCAGATACCGCTCCACGGCCCGCCGCATGGGACGCGCCCCGTAGGCGGGGTCGTAGCCCTTCTCCGCAAGGAAGTCCTTCGCTTTCTCATCGAGTACCAAACCAATTTCCTTTGCTTTGATGCGCTCGGTCACTTTCGCGATCTCGAGGTCCACGATCCGCACCAGTTCCGTCCTCGCCAGGGGATGGAACACAATCAGATCGTCCAAACGGTTGATGAACTCCGGTTTGAGCACCCGCTTGGCCTCCTCCAGAATCTTGTCCTTCATCACGTCGTACTTGGTCTCATCCCGCTGCGAGGCCCCGAAACCGAGCACACTCTGCTTCTTGATGAGTTCC
>JBILWF010000712.1:0-2680 GCA_044370075.1 Chthoniobacteraceae bacterium
GCGTCCTTGGCGGAAAGAGGTCCCAGCGTGGGTCTCTTTTTTAGCTGTCAGCTTTGAAAGGGATGCACAGCCCCGTGGAATGTGGAGCACTGGAACGCATGGAACACCGGAACACTGGCATCTGAAAAAGTCTCTACAGTGCGCTAATCCCCCCCGTTGTTACCCACGTCACTCTCCGCCCCATGTAGTTTATTCAAAATCAGGTGTTCCATGTGTTCCATGTGTTCCCAACAGAGTAAAAACTCCGTTTTGGCGTGTGTTCCGTAGGCGTTCCAGAGACGTTCCACTCTATCGATAGTTCATCTCACGCTCTTCGCTTCCGCCAGATCCTCCGCTTTGAGCCGTCCTGTCTCTCGGGCTTATTTTCATAGCCAAGCTTTCTGAGGATTGACGCAGCCCTTCGAGTGTCATTCTGGGTTTGGTGCTCGATTTGTTTGTCGACAGCGTACTTGAGCAGCTCAGACATCGAAACTGCTTCGTGATTATCCAAGTAACTGCTGATTGCCTCTGTCCAAGGATCTTCCATGCGCCGTTCCTCGATTTTTCGACGCTGTTCATCTGTTGGAACATCCCACCAAGACTCCCCCTTTTGATACCGCACTACGGCCTCTGCGAACAGTTGCTCTCGATTTTCTTGAAGCCATTCTAGGTTCACCACACCACACGCCACGGGCCAAAACCGCCTTCCACCAGTTTCATCATTGTGCCAGTCGTCCCGATTAGTGGTTCCTGCAAAGACGCACTGACGCGGGTGATCGCTTGCGTGTTTGTCGTAGGGCAATCGATACCGATCGGTCTGGTTCGAGATGATACCCTTAATCCGCTCGACCTCAGCCTTGTTGAAGCTGTGCATCTCTGAAATTTCAACCAGCCATCGTCCGCTCAATACGCTGTAGAAATCCTTCGAGGTGATCTGTTCGTGGCATTCGGTAAACAGTTCTCCGCCCAGAACGCGTAGCCCGCTCGACTTTCCAGCACCTTGATCTCCTTCGAAAACCGGAAGGGTATCGACCTTGCATCCCGGCTGTTCTGCTCGGGCCACCATGCTAATCAACCAGCATTCCCCAACACGTGAGTGGTATTGGCTCTGTTCTGCGCCAAAACCCTTTGACATCAGATCCGTGAGACGAGGCTCTCCATCCCATTGTAGACGGCTCAACCACTCCTGAAGACAATTACGCTGGTTCTCATCGGCAACAATCCGAACGGCACGCTGCACGTCCTCAAGATTTGCGTTGGGAAGGCCGAAAGTTTCCTGCAACCAGACCAATGCGCGAGAGTCGAAAATGTCGGTCCACTCCGCTGGAACATTCAGGCCTCGCGTTGTGAGGATGCGTTTGAGAAAGGTGTCGTAGAAAATTTGGCCACACCAATCTGGGTGGCTCCGCAGGACCCTGCTGATCACCGCCAGATTCACGACTGGTTTGTTCCCGTTATAGGTGATGCCGTACCGCATATGCTCCTCCTGGTCCGTTTTTGCAAACGCACCTGCAGAGACTTGTCCCTGAACCTCAACGCTCACGTCTCTCTCCGGGGCGAAGCCTTGGGTATTCCTTTCGAGCTCCATGGCCGCTAGGAATTCGTCCCAACACGCTGTTCCCTGATTGAGAGCGACTAACCGCTGTTCCTTGTGTAGGGTATCATCGCCGCGATTCCCGAGGTGACGTAAACCGCCGGGAAACCTTGTCCATCTCGACGGATTACCGCATGCCTCGTCGATTTGGATGAACTGCTTCATCCTTTCGTAAACCTGATCCCTCCGCGATCTGTACTCGACCTCGTTATCAGCGTCGACGCGCACCAGGGCTGCGAGCGAGATGTCTCCCGAATAAGTGACGCTCGCCAGCGGCAATTTGGAGGCGATCAAGGCACCATACTGGACCTCGAGCGGGTACTGGTTTCCGTATTCGTCCTTGTCGATGTCGACGAGCACATAGCGGTAGGTCGCCACCTCCCTGTCGCTCCTACCATTGGGCTGCATGGGGTTGGCTCGGATGAAAAGCGTCAACCGATTTGGGTAAAGATCAAGGACGCTCGCCCCCTCTCCCTCCATTTCCAAAATCAGCTCTGCAACCCTCCTTGTTACACCGGCTCCCGGGGCGTATTTGGTGCGGCTGTCGGGGCTCGTTTTCCGGTCGCTCTCACGGCAGTCGTAGATGGCAACGAGGTCGTCCGGCTGAAACAGCGATTCGAGAAAGCTTCTCGAGGGGTTGGCAATTTCCTCTGTTGGGAGTGGGTTGGGAGTGAAACTTTGGCGCAAGGCTGTCTCCACTTTTTGGACAGCTGCCCCTTGGGCAAGCGAAAGGGGCCCTCTCTCTGGAATCTCTCCTGTATATTCCGCTTTCCCGATTGCTGAGCGCAGCGCTTTATTGGCCTGCTTGACCTCAGACTTGCAACTGGTGTGAAAGCAACTGACCGTCGGAGGAAGGGTATCACCAAGAGTTATCCGGCAGTCGCGCGGTCGGTTGGGGGAGGTGTGCAGGTGAGTTCCGGGGCATGGCATTAAACCTGTACCACCCTCACTCCAGTCAATGATGCCCGGGAACACTTTCTCAGCGACCGTTTTTTGCGTTTCCAACGGCAATTCGTGGGCTCCCGGAAGTCGGCGGCTGCTACTCTGATTTTGTCTCGCTTCGGGACTATTCACGGCTTCCTCCCTTCCCGTTGGCGTTGACTGAGC
>JBILWF010000627.1:0-2672 GCA_044370075.1 Chthoniobacteraceae bacterium
GGAAGGGTGGGTGAATTGTGATTCCGCCGGGATGGTTCGCTGCCGCATGTACCGTTCCTTTGGGGAGGTGTGGGAGGGTTTTTCTAAGAATGCGCGTGCCGCATTCGAGAACGCGCATGGCGCTTTTTGGTTCTCGGGGCTGTGGCAGGCGGCGGTTTTTGTCCTCCCGTTTCTGCTGCTTGCGGGAGGGGCGCAGAACGCGGTGCTGTGGCTGGAGGTGTTTCTCATTGTGCTGGTGCGCGCTCTGGTGACGGTGTCTATGGGCGGATCGTGGTGGAGCGTGTTTTTGCAACCGCTGGCACACGGATTGGCGCTGGCCATTGGATTCAACAGCTGGCGCCGCTCCAGCGGACCCGGGGTCCGCTGGAAGGGACGCGTCTACTCCGTGCGACTTGATTTCCCCACGGGAACATCCCGCTGAGTCCGCCTCACTGCGGGCTTGAGTGGCGACTGGGCATCCGTATCTTGCGGGGAAGAAGCTCCGCCTGTTGCGGATCTAGAAGGCCTCATTCTTTTATTCAAAGGAACCGCTCCGATCCATGACGCTGGCCAACCTACTATCCGCGGATCAAATCGTTCCCGAGTTGCGCTCGACCGAGCGCTGGTCCGCCATCGACGAGTTGCTGGAGGTTGTCGTGCGCAAGGGATTGGTCGGCGCGGAGGACCGCGATTCTGTTTTTGAGGCGCTCAAGTCCCGCGAAAACAACATGAGCACCGGGATCGGCCTGGGAATCGCCATCCCGCACGCCTCCTCGGACCGCGTGGAACGCGTAGTAGCCGCCTTTGGCAGATCACGCGAGGGAATCGAATTTGGATCCCTCGACAATGCGCTGGTGCGTTTCGTGGTGATGTTTGTGGTTCCAAAGGATCAGTTTCAAGTTCACCTGCGCACGCTCGCGGCCATTGCCAAGTTTCTGAATGACCGGGGCGTTCGCGAAAAAATATCCGAGGCTGCATCGTCCGAGGACATCCTGCGCATCTTTCAAGCGCCGGGCCGCTAGCCTGCCGAATCAACGGCCCGCGTTCCTCCCATACACAGGCCCTTCAGTGCATTTCTCCTTTGGTTCGGATGTGGGGATCCGGCATGCTGGAAGGCTTATGGAAACAACGTCCGCTCTGTTGCAAAGCCGTCTCCGGGATGCGGTGGATTCGCTGCAGTCCCTCGCGGAGGCTGTGGCGCCCTCTGCCCAACCGGCACCCGTTGAGGTTCATGTCAGCCGCGCCTCGGACGAGCGCTTTGGCGACTATCAAAGCAACATCGCCATGCTGCTGGCCAAACGCCTCAAGGCGAATTCCCGGGCCCTCGCCGAACAAATCCGGGATGCGCTGCATGTGGAAGATCTTTGCTCCGCCGTCGATATTGCGGGGGCGGGCTTTTTGAACTTCCGGTTGTTGCAGGGGTGGGTCGAAGAGCGGGTTCGTGCCCTCTGTACGGATGCCTGCCTCGGCGTTCCTCGACCGGTTCATAGCCGGACGGTGGTCATCGATTTTTCTTCGCCCAACGTCGCCAAGCCGATGCATGTCGGCCACATCCGATCGACTATCCTTGGCGATTCGCTTGCGCGGATTGCTGCCTTTTGCGGGCATACGGTGGTCCGTGACAATCACATTGGCGATTGGGGAACGCAGTTCGGAATGCTGTTGGTGGGATGGAAGTCGTTTTTGGATTCGGAGGCCCTGCAACGAGATGCCCTCGCCGAGATGGAGCGTCTTTACAAGCTGGTCAGTGCGCGCTGTCAGGAGGACCCCGGCGTGCGCGAGGCTGCCCGCGCCGAGTTGGTGAAGCTTCAATCCGGTGATGCCGAGAATCTTGCCGTCTGGCGGGAAATGATTCGCCTTTCCCAAGGACAGTTCGATTCGATTTACGGCCGTTTGGGGATTCGGTTCGACGTGACGCTGGGCGAGAGTTTTTACAACGACCAGCTCAAGCCCGTGGTCGAGCAGTTGCGCGCCGCGGGTATCGCGCGCGAAAGCGACGGTGCCGTGTGTGTCTTTTCCGACCACTGCACGGCTCCTGAACAGGACCCTTTCCTCATCAAAGACAAGGAGGGGTGGAGGGATAATCCGGCCCTCGTTCTCAAAAGCGATGGAGCCGCCAATTATACCACCACGGATCTGGCCACTCTGCAGTACCGGTGGAATACGTGGCAGCCTGATGAGATCATCTACGTGACTGATGGAAGGCAGCAACTGCACTTCCGGCAGTTGTTTGCAATTTATTCGCGTTGGCATCCCGAGGCCTTTCAACGCATGCGGCTCTCCCACGTGTGGTTTGGTTCCATTCTGGGAGAGGACGGCAAACCCTTCAAAACCCGGTCGGGGGAAACCATCCGTCTCTCGGAGTTGCTGGACGAGGCCGAGCAGCGTGCCTTTGGCCAGGTCACCGCGAAGAATCCCGATTTGTCCGCGCAGGAGCGGCGCGAGATCGCCCGTGTCATCGGTCTGGGCGCCGTCAAGTACGCGGACCTTCTGCCAAACCGGCAGGGGGACTACGTGTTTTCTTGGGAAAAAATGCTGAGTTTTCAGGGCAACACGGCCCCCTATCTGCAAAACGCGTATGTGCGGATCCGCTCCATATTCCGGAAACTCGATGCCGCGCAGCAGAATCAAACCGTGGAACAGGCGGGCGCTCGCGTGGATCTGGTGGAGGCGGAGGAACTGCAGCTGGGTAA
>JBILWF010000055.1:0-8762 GCA_044370075.1 Chthoniobacteraceae bacterium
GCCAATGCAGGGCAGCGGGGCGTTGCCAGAGCCCGTCCGCGCTTCCGAGGCTGTAAGGACCGGAGAGGAATGGCGGCCGCGCGCGCGGGACGCATCGGGTTTTGCGGGAGGAGCGGGGGGCGAGGGTTCGACGGGCGAGGGAGCCTCGGCGGCGGAAACTGCTCGAAAAGCGTACCCGGTGTATGTGCCTTTGCATGTGGCCAAGCAGATGGAGCAGGAGGGCAAGACGGCGCCCCTGGCGGTGGACGCGCATGCGCAGCAGGCTGCGGAGATTCGCGCGGCGGCGATGGAGGGCCGGCGTGTGGGCGAGGGCGAGGCGGCCGGCGGTGGGGCGCAGGCGGGTGGCGAGGGTGTGGTGCAGGCGCGCTCCGAACGGGGCGAGCGTCCGGAGCGCCATGACCGGCATGATCGCCATGATCGCCATGAAAAGCACGGGCGTCGCAAGGGGCGCCATGACCGGCATGAGCGCCCGGATCGCGGGGAGCGTCCGCCGCGGGAGCAGCGGGATGAACGCCCGGACCGGTTCCGGGGCCGCCGTGAGGAGGGGGAGGGCTTTGATCAGGATCTGCCGCCGCCCAAGCCGGAGGAACTGGAGTTTGGGGAGGGAGTGATTGAGGTTTCCGGAAAGGGCTTTGGTTTTCTCAGGGATCCGCGCCGGAATTACGTGCAGAGTCCGTCCGACGTGTTTGTTTCCCCGGAGATGGTACGGAGGTATGGGTTGCGGGACGGCCAGTGGGTGGCGGGCCAGGTGCGTCGGGGAGGGCGCGGCCAGCAGATGCATGAGATCCAGTCGGTGAACGGCGACAACCCCGAGGAGTCACGCAAACAACCGGCCTTCGACGAGTTGACGGTGATCAATCCGAACGAGCCGCTGCGCATGGAAACGGTTCCGGAGCGGTACACGACCCGGGTGCTGGACATCGTGGCCCCCATCGGCAAGGGGCAGCGGGGGCTGATTGTGGCGCCGCCGCGCACGGGAAAAACGACGCTTTTGCAGCACATTGCCGATGCGATGGTGAAAAACCATCCGGACGTGAAACTTATCATGCTTTTGGTGGATGAGCGGCCCGAGGAGGTGACCGAGATCCGGCATACGCTGCCCACGGCGGAGATTATGGCCAGTTCCAACGACATGGACGTGCGCAGCCACACGCGCATTGCCGAGCTGGCCATCGAGCGTGCCAAGCGCTTGGTGGAGGCCGGCAAGGACGTGTTCATTTTGTTGGACTCCATCACGCGGCTGGGGCGGGCTTTCAACAACGCGCTTACCAACGGCGGCAGGACCATGTCCGGCGGCATGGATGCGCGCGCGCTGGAAATTCCGAGGCGTTTGTTTGCCGCGGCGCGCAATACCGAGGAGGCGGGATCGCTGACCATCATCGCAACAGCGCTTGTGGAAACCGGCAGCCGCATGGACGAGCTCATTTTTCAGGAGTTCAAGGGAACGGGGAACATGGAGCTGGTGCTTGACCGCAAGGTGGCCGAGCAGCGGGTGTATCCAGCGGTGGAAATTTTCCAGTCCGGAACCCGGCGGGAGGAGCTTTTGGTGCCGGCGGATTTGTTGAATCGGATCCACTTTTTGCGTCGGGGACTGGCGGGATGCCGTCCACTGGATGCGATCGAGAGGCTTTTGTTTTTCCTCAAGAAATTCCCGACCAACGAGCAGATGCTGCGGGAGATTCGAGTGCAGTAGGGAGAGAGGAGGTCTGGCGCGGAGGGGTTGAGCGGCGATGGAGAGGGAGTGGAGGCCGCGTGTCAGGAGACGGCGGCGGCGCGAAGGCGTGCCGCCCGCCTTTACACGGGGGGGTGGCGTGTTAACCTGAGGGACTCTATGCACAAAGTGATCGCCACCTCTGAAGCCCCCGCTGCCGTGGGGCCGTATTCCCAAGCCATCGCCGTGGGCAACGCCCTGTATTGTGCAGGCCAGATTCCCTTGGATCCGGCAACGGGCGATCTGGTGGCCGGGGGCGTGGCGGAGCAGACGACCCGGGTGTTGGAAAACGTGGGCGGCGTGCTGCGTGCCAACGGCATGAATTACGCGCATGTGGTCAAGGCCACGGTGTTTATGACCAACCTTGCGCATTTTGGCGAAATGAATGCCGTGTACGAGAAGTACTTCTCCGCGCCCTACCCGGCGCGCTCCACCATCCAAGTGGCCGGGCTGCCCCGGGGTGCGCAGGTGGAGATTGAGGTCATCGCGGTGTCGGTTTAGCGGCCCGTGCCGGAAGAACGGAGAATCAACATGGCCACACCACTGGAATTATTTCGGCAGACGGGAGCGCTCCTGGAGGGGCATTTCCTGCTGCGGTCGGGCTTGCACAGCCGGCAGTTTTTTCAATGTGCCCTGCTTCTGCAGCATACAGGAATCGCGGCCGGGCTTTGTGCGGAACTTGCCGAGAAGGCGCGTCCCCTTGGTGCTGCCCGCGTGATTTCCCCCGCGTTGGGAGGTTTGATTGTCGGGCATGAAGTGGCCCGCTCTCTCGGCTTGCCGCATATCTTTGCGGAGAAGGAGGAAAACCGGCTGGTGCTGCGGCGCGGATTTGTGATTTCCCCGGGAGACCGTTTTTTGGTGGTGGAGGACGTGGTGACGCGCGGGGGCCGGGTGCTGGAGACTCTGGATATAGTGCGTTCCCGCGGGGGCGAGGTCGTGGGGGTTGCGGCGATTGTGGATCGCAGCGGGGGGAATTTGCCGGACTTCGGATGTCCCTTTGTGAGCCTGGCGCAGTTGAACGTGGAGACGTTTGAGCCGGACAAACTGCCGCCGGATTTGGCGGGGACGCCCGCAGTCAAGCCGGGCAGCAAGTAGGCGGGGCGCGTCGATATTTTTAGAGCATGTTCGTGTTTTTATCCAAGAACCGGAGTGAGAGCGGCCTGTATCAGGCCGCGGCCGGTTCTTTTAACCCCTGACATACGCCGCGAAGGCGTTGCTTTTCTCATGATCCAGTGGCTGTTTCGGAAATTAATTGGCTCCAAAAACGCGCGTTTGGTTAAAAGCCTCAAACCGGTGGTGGAGCGTATCAACCGGCTGGAAACGGAATACCAGTCTCTCAGTGACGAGCAACTGCGAGCTCTGGTGGAGGGATGGAAGCAGAAGGTGCGCGCGATCGAGGATGTCGAGCAGCAGGCCAAGGCACTCGACGCGCTGCTTCCCGAAGTGTATGCCGCGGTGAAGAACGCGGCGCGCCGGCTGACCGAGCGGCAGCACAGTTTTATGGTCTGCGACCAGCCGGTGACCTGGGCCATGGTGCATTTCGACGTGCAACTCATCGGCGGCATGGCGCTGCACCGGGGCATGATCGCCGAGATGGCCACGGGCGAGGGAAAAACTCTGGTTGCCACCCTGCCGCTGTTTTTGAACGGTCTCAGCGGGCGCGGCGCTCACCTGGTGACCACCAACGATTATCTGGCGCGCCGGGACGGGGAATGGATGGGCCAGCTTTACGGGTTCCTCGGACTAAGCACCGGGATTCTTCAACACGACCAGTCTCCGGACGAACGCCGCGAGCAGTATGCCGCCGACATCACCTACGGGATGAATTCGGAGTTTGGCTTTGATTACCTGCGCGACAACGGGATGGCCTCGACGCGGGAGCAGCAGGTGCAGCGCGGTCACGCCTTTGCGATTGTGGACGAGGTGGATTCGATCCTCATTGATGAAGCGCGCACCCCGCTGATCATCTCGGGGCCGGCGACGGTTTCGACACATCAGTTCGACCGGTTCAAACCGATGGTGGAAGATTTGGTGCGCAAACAAACCATGCTCTGCAACCGGCTTGCCTCCGAGGCGGAGGAACTCTGGAAGGCTGGCAAGGTGGAGGAGTACGGGAAAGTGCTCTTTAAAATCAAACTGGGTCAACCGCGCAACAAAGGGCTTCAACGGGCGATGGAGGACGCCGAAAAGCGCCGGGCCCTCGACAAGGCGGAGCTGTATTTCGCGACCGACACCCACAAAGAGGAGCGGTTTGAGTTGAAGGAGGAGCTCTTCTTCACGATCGACGAGCGCGCACACGAGACGGATCTCACCGACAAGGGCCGCACTTTCATGAGCCCGGACAATCCCGATGCGTTCGTGATGCCGGACCTCATCAGCCAGTTTGCAGAGATCGATCAAAACACACAACTTACACCCGCAGAGCGTGTTGTGGAGAAGGAAAAGCGCCAGCAGTTCATGGACCACCAGTCCGAACGCATTCACAACATCACCCAGCTGCTGCGCGCGTACTGCGTCTATGAAAAAGACGTCAACTACGTGGTGGAGGAGGGCAAGGTGGTGATCGTGGACGAGTACACAGGCCGGAAAATGCCCGGGCGCCGGTGGAGCGACGGATTGCACGGAGCGGTGGAGGCAAAGGAGGGCGTCACCATCGACCGCGAAACGCAGACTCTGGCCACCATCACCATCCAGAACTACTTCCGCCTGTACTGGAAGCTGGCCGGAATGACCGGTACCGCGGAAACGGAGGCAAACGAGTTCCACGACGTGTACAAGCTCGACGTCGCCGTCATTCCCACAAACCGGCCTTGTGTGCGGGTGGACCGCAACGATCTTGTTTTTAAGTCGCGCCGTGAAAAGTTTAACGCGGTGGTGAATGAAATCCGCGAGGCACACACCAAGGGCCAGCCCGTGCTGGTCGGAACGGTGAGCGTCGAACAAAGCGAGGTGCTCTCACGCATGCTCAAACGCGAAAAAATCCCGCATGCCGTGCTGAATGCAAAGTACCACCAGCAGGAAGCCGAGATCGTCGCACGCGCCGGCCAGAAGGGCGCGGTGACCATTTCCACCAACATGGCGGGGCGCGGAACCGACATCAAGCTGGGCGAGGGCGTCCGGGAGCTGGGCGGGCTGTATGTGATCGGAACCGAACGGCACGAATCGCGGCGCATCGACCGCCAGCTGCGTGGACGGTGCGCGCGGCAGGGGGATCCCGGATTGTCTCGTTTTTTCGTGTCCTTTGAGGACGACCTGATGCGCAATTTTGCGGCGGCTGACCGCATGACGCGGATGATGGAGCGCTTCGGCATTCAGGAGGGCGAGGCGCTGGAGCATCCGATGCTCAACGGATCGGTGGAACTGGCGCAAAAGCGGGTTGAGCAGCGCAATTATCTCATCCGGAAACGCTCGCTCGAATTCGACGACGTCATGAACAAGCAGCGTGAAGTCATCTATGGCTGGCGCAACGAGGCGATTTCCACCTCCGACACGCGCTCCATGCTCCGCGAGGTGATGGTGGAGGAAATTCCGCAGAAGGTGCTCTCCTTTGTTCCGTCCGAGGGGGACCGGGATCCGGAAGCTTTGTTGCACTGGGTAAACCAGACATTCCCGATTTCCATGACGCGCGAGGGGGTGGATTTTGACACCGCCTCCCCGGAGGAGCTTAGCCAGCTGATTTTGCAAAAGGTGCAGTCGGCCTACGATCTCAAGTGCGAACACGAGGATCCCGAGTCGATTGTCCAAATGGAGCGGTACATCCTTTTGAATGCGATCGACCGCCTGTGGCAGGAGCACCTTTACAGCATGGATGCCCTGCGCGAAGGGGTGTACCTGCGGGCTTACGGCCAGAAGGATCCGTTGATCGAGTTCAAGACCGAGGCCTACGACATGTTCACCGAGTTGATGGCGAACATGAAGGGCGAGGTGCTGCACAACCTCTTCCGGTCCACTTCCAATTTGATGGCTTTCGAGCAGTTTCTGGCCAGCTTGCCCCAGTTTTTGGAGTCGTCGGACGAGACCGGGGAAGTCACGCAGACCCGCATGGAGCCGGAGAAGCGGCCGGAGACCCGCTCCGAGGTGCCGGAGTTGTCCTTGGACCGGATTTTGGAAAGGCAAATGGCTGCTGCCCAACCGCGGCAGGTGGGGCGCAACGATCCGTGTCCCTGCGGAAGCGGCAGGAAGTTCAAGGCCTGCTGTGGCAAGGGTGCGGCGCCGGTGTAGGCATCGGCGAGATGGGCTGGCTTTTGGGGAGCGCGTGAACTCGAGAAAGGGCGGGGCATGGCCCGCGGTTGTTCCCGCCAGGTAGCATGCAGCGCCCGAATCGCGACCGCGCACCCAGTTCGGAAGAATTGCGGTTTGGTTTTGAAAGACGGTAGACTTTGCGGAGCAGGGCAGTGCCGCGGCTGTCGCGTCCCCTGTCTTCTGCACACCCCGGAATCCCTCGCATGCACCCCCTGATTAAAACCCTCCTTTGGCTGCTGATTTCCGCCCTTGGCGCCGGAGCCGTTGCTGTTTCGGCCCTCCACCGCGGGGAAACCCTCAATGCGCTGTGGCTGGTGGTTGCGGGAGCTTGCACCTTTGCAATCTCCTACCGTTTTTACAGCAAATGGTTGGTCACCAAGGTGCTTGTACTGGATCCGCGCCGTTCTCCCCCCTCCCAAACCCGCCGGGACGACAAGGACTTCATTCCCACCAACCGGTGGATTGTTTTCGGGCATCACTTCGCAGCCATTGCGGGTCCCGGCCCGCTCGTGGGGCCGGTGTTGGCGGCCCAGTTTGGGTATCTGCCGGGAATGCTGTGGATCTTGATCGGTGCAACGCTCGGAGGTGGGGTGCACGACGCGATTGTGATGTTTTGCTCCATCCGGCGGGGTGGAAAATCGGTGGGCCAGATGCTTCGGGAGGAGGTCAATCCCGTGGTCGGGTTGGTGGCCATGGTGTCGATTCTTGCGATCATGACCATTCTTCTGGCTGTGTTGGGGTTGGTGGTGGTTAAAGCGCTGGCGGAGAGTCCCTGGGGGCTTTTCACCATCGCGATGACCATTCCCCTCGCCTTCATCATGGGTGTAGCCCACACGCTCTTCGGCGTGCCGGTGCGCCCCGTCACCCTTTTCGGGATTATCGGACTGCTGGCCAGCGTATGGGCCGGCAGTCAGCTCAAGGCCTGGGGTATTGAATCCTGGTTCGACCAACGCGGCGAATGGCTCGCGTGGGCTATCATTCTTTACGGATTCGCCGCCTCGGTGCTGCCTGTGTGGATGCTTCTCGCCCCGCGCGACTACTTGAGCACCTTTATGAAGGTGGGCACCGTGGCCGCGCTTGCGCTGGTGGTGCTGTGGGTCGCCCCCGAACTGCGCATGCCCAAGGTGACCAGTTTTATTCACGGCACGGGCCCCGTCTTCGCTGGCAGCGTGTTTCCGTTTGTCTTCATCACCATCGCCTGCGGTGCCATCTCCGGCTTCCACGCCCTGATCTCCAGCGGCACCACGCCCAAGCTGCTGGACAACGAAGAGGCCATCCGCAGCGTGGGCTACGGGGCGATGGTAACCGAAATGCTCGTCGCGCTGATGGCGCTGGTGGCCGCCTGTGCACTCGAGCCCGGGCAGTACTTCGCCATCAATGCAGGACTCAATAAAACTCTTCCCCCGGAGCAGGTTGTGTCCGCAATCAGCGCGCTGGAGGGAGGGCGCTTCCCGGTGTCCGTCGGCGCCATGCAGGAGCTTGCCGCGCAGCTGGGCGAAAAAACAATGTTCGGGCGCGTGGGGGGCGCCCCCACATTTGCGGTGGGTATGGCCCAGCTTTTTGCGCGGGCCTTCGGTCCGGGCTGGACCTCCTTCTGGTACCATTTCGCGATCATGTTTGAGGCCCTTTTCATCCTCACCACCATCGACGCCGGCACCCGCGTGGGGCGCTTCATCCTGCAGGATTTTCTTGGCGGCCTCTGGGCCCCCCTTGGGAACACCCGCAGCCTGCCCGCCAACGTGTTCGCCAGCGCCCTGCTGGTGTGTGCCTGGGGCTACTTTTTGTACCAGGGTGTCGTCGACCCCCTCGGCGGCATCAACACGCTTTGGCCCCTGTTTGGCATCGCCAACCAACTGCTCGCCGTCATCGCCTTCTGCCTGGGCACCACCGTGCTGCTCAAAATGGGGCGCGCACGCTTCGCCGCCGTCACCCTCCTGCCCCTCGCCTTTGTGCTCAGCGCCACCTTCACCGCGGGATACATCAAACTTTTTGACCCCGACCCCAAAATGGGATTCATCGCCGGTGCCCGGTTTTATGCGGAAAAAATCCACTCCCAAACCGGCTCCCCCAAGGAGCTGCTCGCGTGGCGCGCCCAGCACTTCAACCTTCAGGTCGACACCGCCGTCACCGCCTTCTTCCTGACCGCCGTGGCCCTCATCTTTCTCGGCTGCCTCCACCACTGGGTGGGCCTCGCCAGAGGCTCCCGCCCCGCCACCCTGCGCGAGGACCCCTACGTCCCTCTGCCCGACCCTGCCTAATACCATCCCGCCCCGCCCGCCCGCGCGAAATCCCCCCACGCTCCGCTTCCTGCGCACAACGCACGGCTTGCGGCCCGGGGCCCCCTCCGATAAGCACTCCCCCACTTTTCCACCCTCTTCATCCACACGCCTCCTCCCTGTCTTATGAGCCACATTGCCGCCTCCATTCTCGAAACCATCGGCCGCACACCCCTCGTCCGCCTCAACCGGGTCACCGAAGGTCTCGATGCCACAATCGCCCTCAAGTGCGAGTTTTTCAACCCGCTCGGCAGCGTCAAAGACCGCATTGGTGCCGCCATGATCGCCGCCGCCGAAGCCGAGGGCAAAATCCGCCACGACACCGTCATTATTGAACCCACCAGCGGCAACACCGGCATCGCCCTCGCATTTGTATGCGCCGCCAAGGGCTACAAACTCATTCTCACCATGCCCGAGACCATGTCGCTTGAGCGCCGCACGCTGCTGGCCATGCTCGGCGCCAAGCTTGTGCTCACTCCGGGCTCCGAAGGCATGAAAGGCGCAATCGCCCGCGCCGAGGCTCTTTTGGCTGA
>JBILWF010000056.1:0-8760 GCA_044370075.1 Chthoniobacteraceae bacterium
ATTCGGCTCCCCCGCCACCCGGGAGGGGGCCTTGAGCGCTGCCCGCAATGAGGCCGTGGAAAAATCGGAGGCGGATGGCATTATCGAGACGAAAGCCAAGGTGGATACTACCGGCTTTTCGTTGCTCGGTTTGATTGGCTGGGGAACTGCCTCGGCAAGCGTGGAGGGGCAGGGTGTAAAAATTTCAAAAGGAACGCTTTACAGAGGCCATGTAGTGCTCGAGCGGCCTTAGTCCCTCCGTAATCCATGCCGCAAAGCGGCTCTTGTCTCTTAAAAAACGGCACCCTTCTCGGGGTGCCGTTTTGCTTTGCTTGTGTGCGCTTCGAGGGGTTGGCCCGCTGGGGAAAGAAGGCGGTCGGCGGGTTCTGACGAATTAAACGGAACCGCTAGAGCACTTTTGGTCGGCCGCGCGGGGCCCGGTCTTGAAATTGTGTGTGCACCCTTTCATCCTTGCGACCTCGATGCACCTCACCCTCTTGAAATCTAAGATCCACCGGGCCGCCGTCACGGGGGCGAGTTTGCACTACGAGGGCAGCCTGACAATTGCCGCGGACCTGGCTGAAAAAGTGGGGCTGTTTCCTTACGAAAAGATTCTGGTGGGCAACATGGCTAACGGGGCCCGGTTCGAGACCTACGTCATTTACGGGGCGCGCGGCAGCGGCGCGATCCAGTTGAACGGGGCCACGGCGCATCTGGGAAAAATAGGCGACCGGCTCACAATCATGAACTTTGCACAGTTCACCCCGCAGGAGGCGGTCGGCCACAAGCCGCGTGTGATCCTTTTAAACGAGCGCAACGAGGTGGTGGCCAGCGAAAGCTCGGTGCCGGAGTACGAGCGGGTCTCGTTGTGAACCATCCGGGGAACGCCTTCGGATGCACTGGCGCTCGGGATTGAACCGGTGAAAAATGAAGCGGCTCAAAAGCAAGTCCGCACGCGGGTCCGAAACCGCGGTCCATTCCGCCGCGGTGGCCGCTTCCCGGCCTCCGCTGGAGCGCATCACCCGGATTCATTCCAGCATTCAGGCGGGGGGCTTTCCCAACTGCAGCTCGCTCTCAAAAATTCTGGGGGTCACGCCCAAGACAATTCTGCGGGACATTGAATTCATGCGGGACCGGCTGCGGATGCCCGTCGCATACGACGCCGTTGAGCACGGGTATTTTTATAGTGAACCGGTTTCGAATGTGGTGGGGCTGGATGTGAGCGAGGGGGAGGTGGTGGCCTTGCTCATTGCGCAGAAGGCGTTGCACCAGCACCGCGGCACGGTCTACGAGGGGCCGCTTTTGTCGGCTTGCGCGAAGCTCGCAGCCAGCCTCGGGGGAACCGTCTCGGTGGATTTGGTCAATCTCGACAAGGCGATCTCCTTCCGGGAGACGGGTGCCACGCAGGTCGACACTGCCGTGTTTGAAGCCGTGTCCACCGCGGCCACGGCCTGCCGCGAGCTTTCGTTTCATTATTTAAAACTCCAAGCCCAAACCCCCGAACGCCGCAGGTGCCGCCCCTATCATCTGGCTTGCATCAACAACCAGTGGTACCTCTTCGCGTACGATCTGCACCGGAGAGATTTGCGCACCTTTGTCCTTTCGCGAATGAGCAGGGCTTCCGTCCTCAAAGCCTCCTTCCGGCGGCCCGATGATTTTTCCATCGACCAGCTGCTGGCCAACAGCCTCGACGTGTTCCGCGGCGACGGCCAGATGCGCGAAATCCGCGTCGAATTTGACGCCTGGGCCGCGCGTTTGGTGCGCGAGCGTGTGTGGCACGCCTCCCAGCGCGTGAGGGATCTGCCGGGCGGCGGCGTCGAAGTGTCCCTCCAGCTCTCGAGCCTTCCGGAGGTGGAGCGCTGGATCCTCGGTTACGCCGGCCACGCCAGGGCCGTCTGGCCCCCCGAACTCGTCGAGCGCATGCGACACGCCGCGGCCCAACTCGCCCGCCTCTACGCGGATTCTTCCGCCGCCAATCCGGGCGACGGCGCGGTCTCGTCCTGATCAAAGCGCCGCCCGCTCCTTCAACTGATCAGGAGCAACCGAGGCTTACCCGGGTGGTTTTCCGGGGCACGATGAATGCACGGCAGAACAGGGTTCCCCGGCCACAGCGTGGCAATCCGCCAGAGGCAAAACAGCCCGAATGGGTAGGGCCTTGCACCCGGCCTCGGCGCATAATGAAACGTGTAAGAGCAATCCGTGAGGTACTCCAAAAACCCCGCGTCATCCGCCCCTCCGTACTCCCTCAGGAGCGCCGCCCGGACCTCGGGAATTTCCACCTTTTGTTCGGCATCCTCATTCGCGAGCCCTTCACTGCACGCGCCGAGATAGGTACACAACCACGTGTCCACCTCCACGGGTGAGCTATCCACATGAAAGGAGGTAACATCCGTGGGGACGATGCCGGCATCCCGTTCGCGCACGCAGTCATGGATGCAGTTCAAAACCGGATCGAGGTTGTGTTCGCGCAATAACCGTTGATCCGCAAGCAGAGCCTCCGCGGCGAGCCGTCCATGCGGTGACAAATCCAGTGCCAGAATTTCATGATCCTCCACCGTCACGATGCCGGTCCCCTTGCGCAGCTTGCCTGCAACCTCCGCGAAATCCCCCTTCAGTGTGCGCCTCCAGCAAAGCGCATTCACCATCCCCTCAAAAGGCGTCCTTAACAACGCCTCAAAACTCCCCACCTCCCGAACCCTTTCCCCCTCCCCGTGAATCTCCAACCCACAATCCGAGGCGGAATGAAAACGGCTTTGCATGCTTGATAAGGCAACCGGAAACCTGCCCCGGAGACCATCCGCGAATGCATCCCGATATTCGCAACATGGAGATCCACCCCGCGTCTTCCCGCGCAAGAATGCATCCGGGTCCTCTCCCTCGCCCACCTCGGTGACGCCGCCTCAAATTCCCAACTGAACGGCCGGTTTCGCTCTCCCGATCCGGGAGATGTGTGCCATCTGTTTGCCAGTGCTTCCGTTACGGCTCTCGGATGGAGTTGCGAAAGTCCGGTGTAGTCTCTTTTTACGGGTGGTTGGGGAGACTCCGGGGAACTTACTCGGGGATGCCCATGGCGGAAAGCATGTACCACACGCTGGGGTTGTACATCCAGTTTGGGCCAAACATTGCGCGGCAATAGTTGACGGTTTCCGGCTTCCACTTGGAGTAGTCGATGGGATTGGCTGTCGGGGTGACCTTGACGGGCTGCGACGGCGTCGGTTTTGGGGTCGGCCTAAAAACTGTGGTTTGGACGGTACGCACCGGTGGCGTGGTGACGCGCGTTCCGTCCGGTTTCACGGTGACTTTCGTGGTGACGGTGATGGTTTTTCTTGATTCCAAAACCAAGGGCCCGGCGAGGACTGCGGGGGCTGTGGCGAACAGGGCGAGCAGGAGCAGGCTTTTTTTCATGGGAGGGTGGATGGGGAGATGCCGTACCCGAAGCAATCGGCAGGATATCTTCCGTGCGCAGCTTACCCGATCTGAGGGAGCAGGAGGATGTAAATTTTGAGGCAGCGGGACTCGAAATCGCGGGAGGGGATGTTCAGGGGGTGCGGCTTTGCGAACTGCTGCGCTCCTGCAAGGCGGCCGCCCGTTTTTTATTTCGACGCTGTTTGCTGAGGCGGGTGAACGCCTTGGCTTTGCGGAGCAACCGGCGCGCCCATGCAAACTCAACCGCCAGAATGGCCAGCCCCGCGGGAATGACCAGAATCGCCGGGCCGGGCGTGGCAATCATCACGATGCCCACGAGCACCACGCTAAACCCGAGCACCGCGACCACCACCCGCTTTGCGAGCCGCAGGGCTCCGTTTTCCGGTTGAAAGGCGTACGTTTGCGGGTCGAACCAGCGCTTCCAACCGGTAGGTGGCGGGCGGCGTGCCATGGGAGGTCTGTGGGCCGGAGCGGCCTACAGCGATAGAAAATTGTGCAGCAGTTTTTTGCCCTCCAGGGTCAGGATCGACTCGGGATGAAACTGCACGCCGTGAATGGGCAGTTCACGGTGCCGAAGGCCCATGATTTCGCCCTCCGCGGTCTCCGCGGTGATTTCGAGGCAGGTCGGCAGGGAGGCCCGTTCCACCAGCAGCGAGTGGTAGCGAGTCGCTTCAAACGGGGAGGGGATACCGCGGAAAACGCCCTCTCCGTTGTGCAAAATCGGGGAGGTTTTCCCGTGCATGAGCCGGTCCGCGCGCACGACGTTGCCGCCGAACACGTCGCCGATGCACTGGTGGCCGAGGCAAACGCCAAAAAGCGGCACGCGCGCTCCAAAGGCGCGGATCACGGCGTTGGAAATGCCTGCTTCTTTTGGCGAACAGGGGCCGGGTGAGATGCAGATGCGTTCGGGCCGGAGAGCCTCGATCTGGTCCACCGAGATTTCGTCGTTGCGTTTGACGAGCATCTCCGCGCCGAGTTCGCCGAAATACTGCACCAGGTTGTAGGTGAAGGAATCGTAGTTATCGATGACCAGGAGCATAGAAGAAGAGGGGGGCGGGGGTGCAGGGCGGCGGCTACACCGCAGCTGCGGGCTGCGCATCCAGACTGGCGCGGGCGCGGGCTATGGCCGCCATCATGCCGAGCGCCTTGTTCACACACTCCTGGTGTTCGCCTTCGGGTGTGGAATCGGCAACTACGCCGGCTCCGGTTTGAACATACGCGCGCCCGTTTTGCAAAACCACGGTGCGCAGCGCGATGCAGGAATCCGTGTTTCCATCAAAGCCGAAATATCCCACGGCACCGGCGTAGACGCCGCGCCTGTGCTTTTCGAGTTCGGAGAGGATCTGCATCGCGCGGACCTTGGGCGAGCCGCTGACCGTGCCCGCGGGAAAGGTGGCGCGCATGACGTCGAAGGCGCTGCTACCTGCTTTGAGTTCGCCGGTCACATGCGAGACGATGTGCATCACGTGGCTGTAGCGCTCAATGGTCATGAAATCGGTGACCTGCACCGTGCCGTAGCGCGCGATGCGGCCGACGTCGTTGCGCGCCAGATCCACCAGCATGAGGTGCTCGGCGCGTTCCTTCGGATCGTTCAAAAGTGCGGCGGCGTTGGCGTCGTCTTCCTCCGCGGAGGCGCCCCGGCGTTTGGTGCCGGCGATGGGGCGGATTTCAACGCGGCCGTCGGTTGCGCGGACGTGGACCTCGGGCGAGGAGCCGACCAGTGCGAAGCGTCCCGCGAGCTGGATGCAAAACATGTACGGCGAGGGATTTACATCGCGAAGCGTCCGGTAGAGTGTCAGCGGGTCGCCCGCGTACTCGGTCTCAAAACGCTGCGAGGGAACAATCTGAAATATATCTCCCGCGCGGATGTATTCCTGACTCCGGCGCACCATCGCGAGGTACTCCTCGCGCGTCGTGTTGCTGAGCGCCTCGGCGGGCGCGGGCGCGGCCGTCGGAACGCTCAGCTGCGGCAGGGTGACCGGGCGCGCTAGACGCGCGAGGATTTGCGCGATGCGTTCCCGGGCGGACGCGTAGGCCGAGTCGGCCTCATCCGGCGCGGATACGCTTGCGTTTACCAGCACCCGCAGGCGCTTGGTGTGGTGGTCGAAAATCAAAACCGTGTCGCTCAGGAAAAAAAGCGCCTCGGGAAGGTTCAGCGGATCCGCGGTTTGCCGGGGAATGCTGGGTTCAAAAAAATGAACACCGTTGTAGGAGAGAAAGCCCACGGCTCCTCCGGTGAAGCGCGGGCCTTCGGCGTCGTTTAATCCCTCCGGCTGGACCCAGCGGTAGGAGGCCATGAGCGCTTCGAGTTCCGCGAGCGGATCGGACGTGGTTTCGAACGTGCGCGTCTGTCCGTTTTCAGTGATGTGGATAGTGGTGCCTTTGCTCTCGAGGAGGACGTGTGGATCGGTGCCGACGAACGAGTAGCGGCCGGCCTTGGCACTCTTTTCAGCGGACTCGAGCAGGAAGCTGTATCCCCCGGAATCGAGTTTGTGGAAGGCGGCAACGGGCGTTTCGGCATCGGCGAGCAGGTCCGTCCACACGGGAACGAGGTTGCCCCGGGTTGCCAGGGAGCGGAAATGCTCGAGCGACGGAGAAAGGGGCAGGGCGGACATGGGGCCTAGGCTTTTTGGTAGGTCGCTTCCGGATCAAACACGCGCGTTTCGTCAATTTGCAGGGCGAGCCCCTTCCGGTCGTATTCCTGGAAAAAGCAGGAGCAAAATCCGGTGTGGCAGGCGCCGCCGGTTTGTTCGACCTCGAACAGGAGGGTGTCACCGTCGCAGTCCGCGTACCAGGTGAGGACTTTTTGGGTGTGGCCGCTGGTTTCGCCCTTGAGCCAGTATTTTTGGCGGGAGCGGCTCCAGTAATGCATGAGCCCGGTTTGGAGGGTGGCCTCAAGGGAGGTGGCATTCATCCAGGCCATCATCAGAACGCGCCGCGTGGCGGCGTCCTGGACAATGGCGGGAATGAGGCCGTCGGCGGTGTATTTCAGAGCGGGCAGGTTCATTGGAACGCAGGGAGGGAGACTCAAGCCCAAATCCCGGGATTCATCAACCGCCGCGAAGCGCGGGGTGGGGTTTCCAGGCTCGGAGGCGGGCCGGTTGAATTACGCGGGATCCGCGCGCAGCCAACGGGCGAGGTCGCGCGCGGCGTAGGTGATGATGCGGTCTGCGCCGGCGCGGCGGAAGGCGGTCATGGCCTCAAGCAGGCAGGCTTTTTCGTCCAGCCAGCCGCGGGCGGCGGCCGCTTTGAGCATGCTGTATTCGCCGCTGACATGGTAGGCGAAGGTGGGCATTTCAAAGCGCTCCTTGATGCGGTGGATGATGTCCAGATACGGCAGGCCGGGTTTTACCATCACCATGTCCGCTCCCTCGGCTTGGTCCAGGGCGACCTCGCGCAGGGCTTCCAAGCCGTTGGCGGGATCCATTTGGTAGCTGCGCCGGTCGCCCGCGGAGGGCGTGCTTTCGGCCGCATCGCGGAAGGGCCCGTAAAAGGCGGAGGCAAACTTTGCGGCGTAGCTCAGAATGGGGGTGTGGATAAACCCCTCCGCGTCGAGGGCAGCGCGCATCGCGCCAATGCGGCCGTCCATCATGTCGGAGGGTGCCACGATGTCCGCGCCGGCGCGGGCGTGGGAAACGGCCGTGCGGGCAAGCAACGCGACGGACGCGTCGTTGGCCACGTGCGCCCTTTCCCCGTCGAAATGAGTGATGCCGCAGTGGCCGTGGCTCATGAACTCGCACAGGCACACGTCGGTGATGACCAGAAGGTCCGGTGCGGCCTTTTTAAGGGCGCGCACGGTGCGCTGGACCACTCCGGTATCGGCGTAGGCCTCGGAGGCTTTCTCATCCTTGTGCGCGGGAATGCCAAAGAGCAGGACCGCACACACGCCCTCCCGGTGCGCAGCGAGTGCCTCCTCCACGAGGGCGGTTTCGGTCAGCTGAAAGACGCCGGGCATCGAGCCTACCGCCACCGGGGCGGTTACTTTTTCGCTTACGAAAAGGGGAAGAATAAAATCCCCCGGATGCAGGCGGGTTTCGCGTACAAGGGCGCGCAGGGCGGGGTTGGAGCGCAAACGGCGGGGGCGCTGGGGAAGCTGCAGGTCGGACATGATCGCAGACGGGACGGGGTGAAAGGGATGCGGGGGAGTGGGGGTGGATCGTGCCGGGTGCTCAGCGGGAGCGGGGTGCGGCGGGTTGGATGTTGGGCCGGTCGGAGAGCAGTACGCGGCCGGAATTCTGGGCTTCGATCTCGGCATCGCTGATGCGCATCCCTCCGAGGATGGCCAGTTTTCCGTCCTCGTTGCGGGCCAGTGTGGGGCGCCCACCGCGGGGCGTGGCTGAACGGTAGCGGGCCTGCCCGAAGCGGCCGGTGTCGACGTCCACCTGTGAAAGAACGTATTCCGCGTCGTTGAGGGCGTGGAACACATACAGGTTGTTGCGTGGATCCACTTGCGCCTGCGGGCGCATCGCCGAAAGCATCCGCCCGAGCGGGTACGGCGGGAAGCGGATCCCCTCGCTTTTGCCCTCCAGCGAGGCAAAGAGAAAAATCCCCTCGCTGCGCTGGTGCGAGAGCAGGGAAAAGGTGCGGTATTCGCCCGCGTTTTCGCGGCCCTCGGGAACGCCGACGGTTTGGGTCCACTCCAGTTTTCCGGCGTCGGCCGTGAAGGTGGACTGGGCGTAAAAGGTGCTGCGCGTCGGGGCGAAGAAAATGTTGGCCCGTAGCTGGTATTGGCCGGGCTGTGGAAGATGGAAAAAGTCGGTGAGCAGCACGTTCCTTGAGACGGATTGCCCCGAGGGAATGGAGAGGGCCGGGAAGGCGAGGTGGTCCCGGCGCGGCGAGACATGGCCGCCGCGCAGATTTTTGACCTCCAGTTGGCACCAAGGGCCGTGCTCCGGAGAGTCCTCTAAAAAGAGGTCTCGTCCGGAGAGGTTGGTGATGGTGAGTTTGGCGGTGGTAGGTTCGTTCAGCAGGTAGGTGGTGCGGGGAAACTGCAGGGTGGCCTGGATTTGGCCCCAGGCAGCACCTACCGGCAGCAGTGCCAGAAGGAAAACGCCGAAGGAGAGCAGGCGGGAGAGGACGGGTTGCATGGCTTGGGAGGGTCAGGAAGTTTTACGTGATCGGGTCCGAAAGCCAAGCTGGGGAAGCCGGGTTCCGGGGGCAAATTCGGCGGCGTTGTCGAGGGATTGCAGCGGGGCCAGAAAGTGGCCTCCTTTGACGACGCGCAGGACCTGTACGGCTTGTACACCATGTTTTCCCGGGGCCGGGGAGGCACCCGTCTTTGGGGCGGACCCTGTCCATTCGGCCACATTGCCCGCCATGCCGAGCGCACCCGTGGGGCTGAGGTCCCGGAGGGCA
>JBILWF010000466.1:0-3390 GCA_044370075.1 Chthoniobacteraceae bacterium
CCGGCCATGATGGGAACTCGTTTCCCGGGAAGGGAACGCAGCGTCCAGAGGTCCCCCGCTTTTTCCCAGGCGGCGCCGGTGATGTCCTCGCCGAGGTCAATCACCATCCCTTTTCCGTCAAAGAGCGCGGGATTTTCCGGAGTACCGCCTTCCCGGATGACCAGCGGTGTTTTACGGATTTCCTGGCCCGGGGCTTCCGCGAGCGGGAAAAGGGCAAGTCCGAAAAGGAGCCCGGCCACGGAGCGGCCAGCCGCCCGTCTGCTTTGCGCAGTGTGGCTTGTAAAACCGAGGCGGCGGTCCATGGCGGGTTGAACTCTGGGGCAAACAGAGCGCCATGAAAAGTCCGGAAAGACCGCGAACATCCTGCGTTTCCCTCATTTTCAACCGACTTTCGGAAGCTGGACTCCCGGGTGGGCTGGGAGGGAACCTGTCTTGCGAAACAGCAGTCGCCAAGATGCCTTTTGCCGTACACAACGAAAGCCATGACGCCCCCGGAACGCTCCGATTATCTGCAGATGCCACGCGCCCGGGCCCTCGCCGGTCTCGCGGGCTGGATTTTGCTTTGTTTTGTGCCCGCGGCACTCGGCGCATTTGCCATGCCGGGGGCCTGGTATGCATCCCTGCAGAAACCCGCATGGAATCCGCCCGGATGGATTTTCGGTCCGGTCTGGACGCTGCTGTACATCCTCATGGCCGTGGCCGCCTGGCGGGTCTGGCGCCTTGGCGGGTTCCGGGTCCAGCGTGCTCCCCTCTCCCGCTTCCTGCTTCAACTGGCGCTGAACGCGGCGTGGACGCCCCTGTTTTTCGGAATTCACCAGCCCGGTTGGGCGTTCGTGGACATCGTCCTGCTGTGGGTTGCGATCGCCCGCACGCTGGCGGCGTTTTGGCGTGTGCACCCGGTTTCCGCATGGTTGCTGGCACCGTACTTCGCGTGGGTGAGTTTTGCTTCGGTGCTCAACTTTACCCTCTGGCGGATGAATCCCTAAATGCCGGTTGTCCCGCTCTCCGCGTGAGGCATTCGACATTTGGGGAATGCGTCAGCCGGCATGCCCGCGGCGCGCCGCGGGTGATTCCACGCCTACTGCCCGGGAGGCGGTGCCGGCTTGGGTCCCGACGGCACGGGAATGGGCATCGGCATGGAAGGACGGCCCCCCAGAAGGCCCAGCACGTTCTGCTGGTTCAGGTACCAGTCCCGCAGCGGGCGCGAGAGCATTGAGTCCCGGAACTCCTTAAAATTGTGAATGTTCAGGGAGGAATCCACCGCCTCCTTCAGCGCCTTGCCTAGTTCGCCCCGAGGATCCAGCGCCCAGTTCCGGAATGATCCCACCGGGTCCGAAAGCATCCGCGCGGCGGCCATGCGCGTCTCTAAATCGTACCGGAAATCCACCACTTCCACGGTAGCGCGGTCCACGCGGCCTTTGTGGCGCTTCTCTTCGTTGCGCGCGAAGATCACCTCACGCGCCACGTCCAAAATGCGCCGCTCCAGGCGGGCCACGATGTCGTCCTCGGGCAATTCCTCGAGCGCCTTGACGCCCAGATCCCTCTGGCTCCTCTCATACACCATGCAAACCCGCTTCAGGAATTCAACTTCCAAGGCTTCAAAGTATGGTTTGGCGCGTTTGAGGATCAGCTCCTTGTCCTCCTTGGTGAAGCTGGCGGGCTTTTCATCGAGGCCGGTAAACTGCGAGTAAGTCGGCGTTTCCAAAAGCTTGGAAACCCGATCCACCATTTTTTTGGAATCGAGCTTCTCCGCGGCCTCCACCCCCTGGGGATCGCCCTTGAGTTCCATCTTTATCTCCACAGGCAGGTACGCGAACAGCGCCCGGTCGACGCCGCCGAGCTTCTCGATCTGCGCGTTCAACGCGGTCCAGTGCGCGCGCAGCACCTCTTGGTGGTTGAGTCGTCCCACAAACGGAAACTGTTGTTCCACACGCAGGGAGCGCCGGTTGGAGCGGAACCAGGACAGCATGCCGGAGTAGGCGGACGCCAGGCGGTCCGCGTCCATTTCGGGATTGAGATTGACCTGTTCGAGCGGACGGCGGTCGCGCGGGTCCCGCGGAGCCTTGGCCCCGATGAAGGTCTCAATGAGGCTGTTGGGCAGGTTCCGCATCATTTCCCCGAGTGAGGCGTAGGCACCGACCACCGGTTCCGACCCGTAGTCGAAACGTTCAACGTCCCCGTAGCGCATTACATCCTCGTCAGTGCCGAAGATCATGCGCTTGTCGGCAACCTCGGTGCTGCCCATGTAGCCCCAGCGGATTGCGGCGGCGTCGTGCGGAAGCACCTCCTTGGTTTTGCGAATTTTCCACCCAATGTGCACCGCGGCTTTGAAGGCGGTATATTCCATCACGGAGGAAGAAGAGAAGCGGTCCGCAAACTCCTTGGTGGAATCGTCCTGGAGGTAGGCCTTGAACCAGTCGCCGAGTTCCTTGTGCGTGAGGTTCGAGCCGAGGCTGCCCGCAAAATTGTGGCGCAACCCGAACATGTGCCCGACCTCGTGCGCCACCACCTCGCGCACGTAATCGCCGGACACTCGTCGGGCCGCCGCATCGTCAAAACGCGCATCCGCCAGGGCCGATTCGAGACCGGCTGCAAAATGCTGCGCGAATTCGAGGCGATCCACTTCACAGGCGCGGGCCGTCGCAAACAGCGCGCTCCCGCTCCCCGTCCCCCCGGCACGCGCGGGGGCTTCACCCTCCTCCGGGAAATCCGAATTCCTCTTGGGCGAGGGACCGGGGCCGGGAACCGGGGCGGGTGCCGGCTTGGGCGCACCCTCCAGCGCAGAACGCATGCGGCGGAGCATCGCGCGCGCATGCGCCCTACCCGAAAAAGAAAAGGTACTCGTCATGTAGGCCTGACCGCTTTGCGAAGCTCCGGAGCGCGGATCCAGAATCACGTCCGCATACGCAAAACCCGCCTCCTCCCAAGGGACCCATTGCACAAGATTGTAGCGGGCGTCCGGAGCAGTCACGCCCTCGGGCGCCTTCTGCGCCTTGACCACCTCCCGGCCAAAGGCGCGGTTCCAGTACAGGATCCCGTCCCGCACCGCGGACTCGTATTCGCCAGGGGTATTGGCGCTGTAGTAAATCGTGACCGGCTTGCGGATGTCGAAGAGCGCGATACGGCTGGTGGTTCGTCCCGTTTGCAATTCCATTTGCGGCTGGGATTCAAAAAAGCGCACCCAGCGCGAGACCGTCGGGGAATGTTCGCGCCCGGCGAAGCCCGCGGGATGGTAGGCGGAAATAAAGTACCGGATCTCAAAGCGCTCCTCCCGGTTGGGATCCATTTGGCGGTCGCGGACCTGTGCACTCTGGCGCACGATGAGGAACCCGCCGTCGGCACGCACATCGAAAACGCGCGCTTGGGGAATCTCTAGGGAGCGGGATTCGC
>JBILWF010000207.1:0-5354 GCA_044370075.1 Chthoniobacteraceae bacterium
GGGCCTGCGGCCTCCGCCTGACCCCCCCGAGGCGTACCAGATGTCGTTGAAGACGCGGCGCATGCCTGCGTTAAAATCGATCACAATCTGGGTGTCATCCCGGGACACGACCGGGAAAGTGGTGAGCAAACGCTTGGAGGGAAGATCTTTGGTTACCACCAGCCCGTCCGTGGATTCATACAAGTCCACGCCGTCTGCGAATGCCTCGAAACGCACCACCTTGCCCGCCAGCGCAGTGCTCGTTGGCGCGACAATTTGAGGAATGACGGAGGCGGAGATGAGGAAGTCCTTGCCGAGCGCCTCCTGAGCGAGAGCGATAGTTTGGTTGGGCCCCGCACTCAGTCCCAGTTTGGGAGCCTCCGGTTTGGGAGCTTCGGGCTTTGGAGTCTCGGGCTTGGGAGTCTCGGGCTTGGGAGTCTCGGGCTTGGGAGTCTCGGGCTTGGGAGTCTCAGGCTTGGCTTCCTGCGCCGAGGACGGGAGGGCCGAAAATGCCAGCGAAAGTGCGGTCACGTAGGCCGAAAAAGGGGACGAACTTTTCATGGGAAATGGAGGGGACGGGGGGGCCTAGTCGGGTGGCGGCGGACCCTTCCGAATTAGATCCGGACACGGAGACCCAGTTCGACGACGCGGTTTTCCGGGAGTCGGAAGTAATTGGCGGGTGCCTGGGCGTTGGTCGCGAGCCACTTGAAAAGATGCTCCCGCCACAGGGCCATGCCAAACTTTTTGCTCGGAACAATTGTTTCGTGTCCGAGGAAGAAAGTGACGTTTTCCACGTTCTCGCATTCGAAGTGATGGTGGTTGCGGGCGCGGCGCAGCAACTGCGGAACGTCGGGTTCCTGCATAAATCCGTAATGGCCGGTGATGCGGTGGACATTTTCGCAGACCTCCTCGATTTGCACCTGCTGTTCACGGCGCACGTAGGGGGTGTTTTCAACGGTCACATTTACGAAAATTACCCTCTGATGGATAACTTTGTTGTGCTTGATGTTGTGCAGCATTGCCACCGGAACCAACCCGCGCGCGCCGCTCATGAAAACGGCGGTCCCCTGCACTCGCAGCAGGGATTTGCTCAGCTTGATGCTTTCAAAAAACTCCTCCTGAGTGAGCAACCCCTGGTTGATCTCCCGTGCGATCAACTGCCGACCGGTCCGCCAGGTGGTCATGATCGTGAAAAGCGCAATGCCCATTACCAGCGGGAACCAGCCCCCTTCCAAAATCTTCACGGCGTTGGCCGAGAAAAAGCAGATCTCCGAGACGAAAAAGCCGACTGCGAGGGGTACGACCACCGCCAGGCTCCAGTTCCAGTTCTTCCTCGCAACAAAAGTAAACTGAAGCGTGGTCACAATCATCGTCAGGGTGACTGCAATTCCGTAGGCTGCCGCGAGTTTGGAGGAGGAACCGAAGGCGATTACGAGAGCCACGCAGGCCAGCATCAAAAACCAGTTTACCGCCGGCACATAAATCTGCCCCCGCGTGTGAGCCGACGTGTGGCGCACGCGCACCCGCGGCAGGTAACCCATCTGGATGGCCTGGAGCGTCAGGGAGTACACTCCTGTGATGAGTGCCTGCGAGGCAATCACGGTCGCCGCCGTCGCCAGAATCACCAGCGGCAGCATCAGGTGCTGCGGAGCCATCATGAAAAACGGGTGAAAGTCCGGGGCGGATGCCAACTCGGGATTCTGCATCAAGAGGGCCCCCTGCCCCAGGTAATTGAGCAGCAGAGAGGGAAATACAACTGCATACCATCCAATGCGGATGGGACGGCTGCCGAAATGCCCCATGTCCGCGTACAGGGATTCCGCCCCGGTTACACACAGGAAGACCGAACCGAGCACGAAAAAACTGCGCCATCCGCCCTCCCGAAGAAACTCAACTCCGTACTTCGGGTTGAAAGCCTCCAGGACCCCAGGGTGCTGGAGGATGGATCCAATCCCCAAGGCGGCGAGGGAAACGAACCAGATCACGGTAATGGGGCCGAACACCACGCCAACGCGGTGCGTACCCACCCGCTGGAAGGAGAAGAGAGCCACGATGATGGCCACGGTGATCCACACAATGGACGCATGCGGGAGGGCGACCGCGTTCTGCAATCCTTCCACGGCACTGAGCACGGAAATGGCCGGCGTGATCATCCCGTCGCCGTAGAGAAGCGCCGCGCCAAAAACCGCCGCTAGCATCAGGCGGGTTCGGACAGCCGAATCTTTTTGGATTTTTTCAATCGCCAGAGAAAGCAGGGCCAGCACTCCCCCCTCCCCGTCCTTGTTCGCGTTCAGCACGAACACGAAGTACTTGACGGTGACTATGAGCAGCAGCGCCCAAATAATGAGCGAAGTCACGCCCATGACGTTCAAGGGGGTGGGGTCCACCGCATGGTGGTTGTTCACCTTGTCGAAACACTCCTTGAGAGCGTAAAGCGGACTGGTTCCGATATCTCCAAAAACCACCCCGAGAGCTCCGAGAACCAAAGCGGGAAGAGACGGGGCCTTATCACCGTGCGCGGACGACATGTTAGTTAGGGTAGGCCTCCGGACCCCGGGCGGGTCCTCGGGCAAACCCCTAGCAAACGCTAATCCTGCCCCCTACGGCAAGCGGTTCCGTCCGGGAATTCCAGTTCCGCACTAAAATTCACCCTCCCGACACCCACGCGGATACCCCGGACCTCACGCTCCCTGCGCTTCCCCGGGTAGAGATTCGATCATCCGGTCCAGCCGCCGCCGGGCTTCCCCGAGCAGGGGAAGCCCATGCGCAAAAGTCATGCTGTCGAAGGGAATATCCCGGAGTTTTTGCAGTGAACGCCGAAGCCGGGCCCCGTCCGTACAGTATTTGTCCGGCAGGGGAACAAAACCAGTGGACTCGAGATTCACGAGAGCATCCCCCACATGCAGACGGCCCCGGGGGTCGTAGAGGGCCACCTCCCCCAGCCCAGCCCCGGAGAGTTCCACAAACTCGAGGCATCCACCGACTGGGGTACCCGCGCGCAGAGAGCCGTCCACGGGACACTCCAGCTCCCCGAGCGCCTCGGGATGCGCCAAAACCGGGGCCCCGAAACGCTGACGGTACCGGGCGGAGGCCCGTCCGTGGTTTCCGTTAGTAAGCACCACCGCAACAACCGGCCCCATGGCCCGGATCGCCACCAACCCGGGTTCCGCCAAATCCACGGGGTCGACCACCACCAGTCCCGCCGGGACCCGGATAAGGGTGCTGAAGAGCTCTGTTTTAACGCGGGGATCGTACGCGTGCCAAATCCAGAGGTCCTCCGCAACAGGTTCAAGGGTGTCGGCACAGGGCATTCCCGTGGATGGCATGGAAGGGATCGAATGGCAATCCGGCTTCCCCCGCAGGCTGCCCCGGGGTGGACCGCCACCGGCGCGTGGAATGTCCGGTCATGCGGCAGGCGGTCCGAGCCGGCAAACGGCCCCGCATGGAATCAAAACATCACAACCGGGGACTCACCGCACGCGAATCTCCTTCAGGTTGATGTGCCCGCCGGTTTCGCCCCAGTCCTCCACCACGCGGAGCACGGCCCCGTCTTCAACCCAGTCCACCGCCTTGATCTCGTAGTCGAAGCCGCGGGAGCGGTCTGCGTACGAGGAGAGCTTCCCGTTGACCCGGTCCCGGATGAGGAGAACCTTGGAGCGCAGGTTTCCGTCCACCAGGCTGCGGGCCGTGAAGGCCACGTGGCGGCCATCCGGGGAAATGATGGGAAACACCGCGTGCATATTTTCCGGGGAAACCCGTTCGGAGCGCCCCTTGGGGGTGACCACCCAGATTTCCTGAGGGTTGCCCTCGGTGCCCACCTTGTCTTCGCTGCGATCCACCTCCCGCAGGGGGCGTCCCCCCTCCGCCGTGATGGCCTCGAGGGCGACGGTGCCGTCGGCGGCCTCGCTGCGGGTGTCCCCGATGTGGGCGGCTTCAAACCGCATGCTGTCGCCCTTTTGGAACAAGAAGCGGCCGTCGGGTGTTTTCTGGACGGTACCCACGGCAGGTGCCTTGTAGGTCGCCAGAATGCGTATCAGAGCGGGATCGGAGGTAATTCGCTTGAAGATCTCCGCATCCTCGCCGAGGTCCTCCAAGCTGACGTCTTTTTCCCTGCGGGGAACGAGTTTGTCATCCTGGTTTTCAACCCCCTCGGGTTGAGAAATCCGGTTGGGAGCGTTGCTTTTGCCATTCCCGGCCGCCTGCGGCAGGGCGGGTTCGCCGGGAGGGGCCGGGTCGGATTTTTGTGCCTGCGTGGGTGCATTCCAGAGACGGAACACGACCACCAAACCAAGACATGCCCAGGATACATAGATGGAACGCTTCATTGGATGGAATAAGAGACTCTTTGGATGATTTCGGGTATTTTTGGGATGAAGTTTGAACCGGGGCAGAGGGAGGGCGAACCGACCGAGAGTACCCGGTGATAGGAGATCTGCCGCGGGGCGATTCGGTACCGCAGGCACAGCGCGGCAACGGTCCTCTGGATGGCTACTTGCGGCCAGTACTCGAGTTGTTCGTTGCCCTCGGTGGCCTCGAAATCGCCCATGATGCAAACCCCCAACCCGGCCACGGTGTTGTTGCTGCCGACATGCTCCCCCTTCGCGAAGGGCCCCGACGGACTGCCGGGTGAGCTCTCCAGACGGCGCCCCTCATACAGGCGCCCGGTCTTGTCCACCACAAAATGGTACCCTATGTCGTAAAAGTCTTTTCCCCCGAAAAAGTTATAGGGGAAGAGACTCATGTGAATGCGCTGAATTCTGCGCATCTCACTCAAACCCGAGGCGGTGTTTGAGGAGTGATGCAGCGTGAGGTGTTGAAACCCGCCGATGGTTTCAGTGTGGGGTTTGGGAGCCACAGCCCCCCATTCCTCCCTCGAGATGACGCGTTTAACGTCGATGCGCTTCTCCCAGATGAGACTCGGACCGATCCACATTTGGACCCGGTTAGTACCTTCGAAACGCGGGACGAAAGTGCATCGGGAGTCGGTTGGATTAACAAGAAGTCCGATCGCCATGAAGGAGTCCGCCATCCTCCACGCGCAAGGAATTCCCCGCACATGGCACAGCTCGACATTGTCTCCCGGATGCCCACAGAGGGTTACGAATTCCTCGCTGTTGACGGCCATCGCAAGGAGGGTCACGTCCTTGTACACGGTGGTGCGCATGTTTCCATTGGCCACGGTGATGGCGATGCGGTCCGGGACTCCGGGAAAACCAGCCTTGGTGGCCCATGCGCGGAGGGTTGCCTCTCTTTGGGAATCGCCCGGGTTTGAAACGGGTTCAAAGCGCATCGCCCCCAGGCTGCCCGGTTCCATGGCCGCTTCCACAACCAGGGGGCCCGCTGCGAGACCCGGGGGAATGCGCACGGTGATTTGG
>JBILWF010000629.1:0-2667 GCA_044370075.1 Chthoniobacteraceae bacterium
AAAATACATCCGCTCCGCCCGCGAACAGGTCGAGGCGACGGGACGCACGTGGGAGGTGAAGGGTTTGGTCTGGCATCAGGGAGAGTCGGATGTGGCCTCGGATAAGGCGATTTTTGAGCGGGATGTACGCCGGGTCTTTGAACGCTTTCGCGCGATTCTCGGCCCGCAGCTTCCCATTGTGGCGGGGCATATCCGTGATCTCGGAGAACACCAGCGGGCGGTGAACGCTGTCTTGGACAAACTGGCTGCCGAGGATCCCCTGCTCACGACCGTGCCGTTGGATGGGGTATCCTTTGAGGGCAACGACAAAAACGGGAATCCGAATGTGCACATCAATGCCGCAGGGTGCCACAAACTCGGAGCCGCTCTGGCCCGGGCCTTGGGCGGAATGAAACTGGCGTCCGCCGTGGTGGCGGCGGGAGGAAAGATTGCCAGAGGTCCAGCCGGGGCCGAATCGATCGACCTGTACAATGGAAACAACCCGCTCAAAGGCAAGGGAGGCCGTAACGAGCAGGTCACCGACGCGTGGTTGGAGAAACTCGCCGAATGCACGACGCTGCGCAAACTCAGCCTGTCAAACTGCGCCATCACCAACGCGGGACTTGCGTCGCTCAGTCACCTCACCGCACTCGAAGAGCTCAACCTGACGCTCACTAATGTCTCCGACGAGGGCCTCACGCATCTCGCTCCCCTCACCGAATTGCGCATTCTCGGGCTGGCCTCCACCCAGTGTAAGGGCTCCGGGTTTTCTAAACTGCACGCGCTCCAAAAGCTCGAAAACGTGAACCTGCACTTTACTCCCGTGGACGATCAGGGTCTGAAAGAGCTGGCCGCTCTTCCCATCTCCGGACGATTGTGGTTTGCGCACACACGGTTCACCGATACGGGCGCCGCCTGTCTCGGAAGCCTCCGGCAGCTTCGAACCTGCGGGATGGGGAGCAATGCAGCGGGGAGTTCTGGGGAGGCTGTGGCAGTTTTACGTACTCTTACGGGCTTGGAAGACCTCACACTCACGGATAACCAGGCCGATGCGGTCGGGATAACGCATGCCGCGCACATCCGCTCTCTCCGCCGTTTGGACGTTTCCTACGCCCCGGGAGCCGACGATGCGTGCCTTGAAAAAGTAGCGGCAATGCCGGCCCTCGAGGAGTTTTGCCTTGGCGGATCCACCCGGATCACGGAGCCAGGTTTGTTGAGGCTCGCTCAAGCACCCGCCCTGAAAAAAGTGATCCTCGGAAAAATGAAACAAATCAGCCCCGAGGCGATGGATACTCTCCGCAGTCGCAAGCCGACCCTGGAAGTAATCCTGAAATAGGGACGTCCCCCCAACAGGGGAACCGGTTTCGGACCTGTCCAGCCATAGACCCCGCGTGCATGAGTGTGTCCGTAAAAGATACCCGCGACACGGTACGGCTTGATGGCCTCGTAGAAAGCCGCCACATCGGCATAATCCCACTCGTTTCGGAGGGCGGCTTCCTCCGAGACGGGCTCGCAATATCGGGCAAAATCCACATGGTGGCAGAGAATCACGGGATTCCGCGAGGTTCCCACGTTCCGCGCCAGGTCATCGACGAGAAAATCCAGGCTGCCGAGGGCGTTGTACCGGCGCTTGCGCGAAACGCCCTGTAGTTCACCCACGGTGATCCCGAGATGCACAAAATGGACGGCGCCTGCGTCCCACGAGTAATGAAGTCCGTTTGCGGAAACGCTGCGCAGGTTCCCGCGCCGCCTGTTGCGGGCGGCGATTGCATCCAGAACCAGTCCCCCACCGTGCGGACTGTCGTGGTTTCCATGAATCTCGTAAACAGGCACTTTGAGGCGGCCTCCGATTCCATCCAACCCGTAGTCATCTTCCCAAGCCGCCCATTCCGTGCGCTGCATGCGTTCGTGAGCCTTCCCGTTCTTGTCTCCGCTCTCAATGAGGTCACCCACGTGAAGAACCCCCTCGAAGCCTCCCACTCTCCCGCCGCCGGCGTTTTCCGGGATCTCGCGACCGGCGAGCGCGTTGATGGTGTCGATCAGGCCGGCGTTGTAGCTTTGCGACTTTGTAAGCAGCGCAGACGGTTTCTCAGGATCCGCTGCGTAATGGGTGTCGTTTCAGGTTGCGCGTCAACTGTCTGTTCGTTGCGAGACTGTTCGTTGCGAGATTGTGGCAAGCCATCGCAGTGAGTGCGCGGGGCGCTCTGCCAATCCACTACCCGGTAAATCCATCACCCGGATACCTGGTGTGCCCAGCAACGATAAAGGCTGGAACGTATGTTTCCCTGTCTGACAATTTGGTTTATTGCGCGTCTTGCGCAGGAAGAAGATTGATGTTCTTTCGACACGCTGCAATCAGACATTGAATCTCTACACGAAACTTAAAGTTGAGGCCGATTCTATGGAGCAGGAAACATCAGAGTTCAAACGACATCTCCCGGAGCCATCCATGCGGCGTCGCTTCCGGGGTTGCCTGCTCGGTGGGGCGGTCGGTGACGCCCTCGGGGCACCGGTGGAATTCCTCTGGCGCGAAGAGATCCTCGCAAGATTCGGATCCTGCGGCATCACCGAGATGGAGCAGGCGTACGGCAGGATCGGCGCCATAACCGACGATACGCAGATGGCACTTTTCACCGCAGAGGGACTGCTGCGCGGATTCGTGCGCATGAAGCTGCGCGGTAATTTCCA
>JBILWF010000628.1:0-2667 GCA_044370075.1 Chthoniobacteraceae bacterium
GCGCCCGCCAACGGCGTGGATACCGTTGCCGCCGTCACCCCCGCACAGCCTGCTGAGGACGCCGCAAAGACCGCGGAAAACCCGGCACCTAAAACCGCTGACAAAACCGCAACCGCGGCACCCGGCGCGCCCGGCGCGATTCCGGAATATCTGCAACGCACCCCGGAAGGCTACATTGTCGCGGAGGTTCTCGACATGCTGTACTCGGTGCAAGACTCCCAGTTGCGAAAGGACTTTGACGGCGCCACGGTTCAGCTCATCGCGCAAATTATGCCGGAAAAAGTAGTGGAGGGGCGCACTCCGCGCTTCAAAGCAGTGCGGATGTTCATGACCTGCTGCGCAGCGGATGCTCGGCCGGTGGCGACTCTGGTGGAGACGCCCACTCTGCCCGAGCTTCCTGAAATGACCTGGGTTAAAATCGTCGGCAAAGCCACCTTTCCCGTGGAGAACGGCAAGCGCACCGCCGTGATCCAAGCCACCTCTGTGCAGCAAACCAAGCCGCCGGAAGAGTCCATGCTCTACTAGACCCGGCTCTCTCAAACGCCATGCTCCCCGAAATCGAACGCCTTTTGATTCTTCAGGACCGCGACAAAAAAGCCCGCGCGCTCCGCAACGAACTCAAGACCATTCCCGCAGACCGACTCGCTCTCGAGCAGAAGCTTCAATCGCTCCAAAACCAAGCGAACGATGCGCGCCAAAAGCAGCGCAACGCCGAAGTCGAACAAAACCGTTTGGAAACCGAAATCCGTTCCCGGCGCGAACAGATCGTCAAATACGAAACGCAAAAACTCCAGACGCGCAAAAACGAGGAATATCAGGCCCTGAGCAACAGCATCGAACATGTCAAGAAGGACATAGCGGGTATTGAGGACCGCCAAATCGAGCTGATGGAAACGCTCGAATCGCTCAAACCGCAGGTTGCCGCGGCGGACCAAGCCGCCACCCATGCCGCCACGCAGGTCAAGGGCCAGTTACAAGACCTTGAAACAAAAAAAGCAAACCTCGAAAAACAACTGTCTGAATTCGAAACAACCCGTCCCCAGTTCACCGCTGCGGTGGATGAGGATCTTTTGGACATCTACCAGCGCCTGTTTCAAAAGAAGGAGGAAGCCGTGGTGGGCGTGCGCAATGACGTCTGTTCCGGTTGCCACATGAAAGTGACGGTCTCAACCAGCGCGCAAGTTAAAGCCGGCAAGTCGATTGTACACTGTGAACAGTGCAACCGGATTCTGTTCCAAGACTGGACCTGACGGCCCCACGCGGTCGAACCGGCATCTTGTGGCCCGCCTCCCCGCCCCTCCATCTGGGGCATCGTATTTCCGTGGAAAATGGAACCCGATCCGGGTTTTAGATGGCAGAAAAGCCTTTGCCATCCCTCACGGCGTTTGACCTATCGGCGCAAACCGCGAGAAAACACGGGAGCACCGCATCCGGGACTCCATGCGTCCGCAGATTAAACCCGTTGCCGCGGGGCAGACATAATCAACGTCCCTTCCCGCCCAAAAGGTATTCGGGATTTAGGGCTTGAAGCGCTTTGGGAACAAAAATTCCGTTCTCCCGAATCAACTTTCCATCGAAATGGATGGTTCCCCCACCGTAGTCCTCGCGCTGGATGCACACCAGATCCCAGTGCACCTGGGAGCGGTTTCCGTTCTCGGTACTCTCATAGCATTGCCCCGGGGTGAAATGAAACGAACCGCGGATTTTTTCATCAAACAGGATGTCCCGCATCGGCTTTAAAATGTGTGGGTTAAATGCGATGGCAAACTCGCCGATGTAGCGGGCTCCGGGATCGCTGTCGAGAATGGCGTTGAGCTTCGGCGTGTCGTTGGCAGTGGCCGACACGATTCGGCCCTGTTTGAACTCAAGACGCACGTTATCGAAGGCCGTGCCCTGGTAAATTGTAGGGGCATTGTAGGTGATACATCCCTCGACGCTGTTTTTGACTGGTGCTGTAAACACTTCACCGTCGGGGATGTTGTGTCCCCCGCCGCATGGGATGGCGGAGATGCCTTTGATCGAAAAACGCAGATCGGTCCCGGGGCCCTGAATGTGGACTTTGTCAGTGCGCTCCATCAAGGCCTTGAGCGCCTTCATTCCGGGGATCATCCGGGAGTAATCCAGGGTGCAAACATCGAAGTAGAAATTCTCGAACGCCTCCGTGCTCATTCCGGCAAGCTGTGCCATCGAGGGCGACGGCCAGCGCAGCACGCACCAGCGCGTTTTCTTCACGCGCCAGTCGAGCACCGGTTTCATCCGGCGCGAGACGAGCTTGAGCTGTTCGGGCGGTACATCGCTCATTTCCGTTATATTTGCACCACCCCGCATTGCGATGTAGGCGTCCATGCGTTTCATGCGCGCGAGTTCCAGAGTGGCCGAAACCTCGAGCTGTTCATCCAAGGCCCCAAGCGCCATCTCGCGACTTACGCGCGACTGGTGAATCTGGACGAATGGAAGGGCACCCGCGCTGCGCGCGGCCCGCACCAGCGCGATCGTCATTTCCGGGGGAATGTCGAACGCATCAACAAGCACTTTGTCGCCTTTCTTGAGCGCTGTGGAAAAGTTCACGAGCAGACTGGCCAAACGGTCAAATCGAGGGTCTTGCATGCCTCTTCCCTACTGCGACGCCGCACCAACATGAAGCTTTTCCACACGGCCCTCCCCCAA
>JBILWF010000631.1:0-2652 GCA_044370075.1 Chthoniobacteraceae bacterium
TTGACGGCCGGCGGGGCGCTGCTGGCCCTGCGCATTCCCAAGATCCGGGAGATGGCACAGCAAAGACTGGAGGACGTTATTTTTCCGGATTCGCACCCCCTCTCGCGGCACTCGCGGGATTGCAATCTGAAGCTGGGGGACTTCTGGAGTGAAGTCCTGAGTGAATCCACCAGTTATTCCAGCATGGCAAATCCGTTTTTCTCGCAACGCCTTGTAAAAATTGCGTCGGATTTAAAGTACCTTCCTTCGTACCCCCGCGAGATGGCTTCGCAAAAGGTGAAGGCCATCCGGAAAGAGTTTTTGGAGGAACTCCGGGCGAGGGAGGACAAACCGGGCAGCAGGGTTCCGGAACTCAAAAAAGCAGCCGAGCAGCTCGCCCTGGAGTGCGGGGGGGAAGTGGAAAAAGAGGCGCGGGAGAGCATTCAGAAACTGGAACGGGATTTGGGGGAAAAGAACAACCGGCACAGGGAAATAGTCCAACTCGTGATTTCCCGGCTTGAGAAACTTCTGGAGCAGGACCAGTGGCGCGAGTTGGAGGATATTTTGGATTCCGCAAAAAAGCTGCTCCCGGAGGGGTAGGCGGGAATCCGGGCGGGGGACGCGCGCGGTTGTTTTTCAAAAGCGGCGTTTCACCGGCATGACGAACACCGGATGACCATCGGTGCTTTTTTTAAATCCGGATTCGAGGAACGGGCATCGCTTTCCGGCAGCGCTGGAATCAGGTTCGAAACCGGAACGTTTTTCCGGGGTTTTAACACCATGGAAAAAACAAGGGCATGGATGTTGAGCTTCGGGGTAGTGTGGGCGGGGTTGTGGGGCGGTTTCCAACTGGAGGCTGCGGATTCGAGGCCGAACGTGATTCTCATTCTGGCGGATGACCTCGGGGCAAAGGAGCTGGGGTGTTATGGAAACACCAAACACAAAACCCCCAATCTGGACGCGCTCGCCTCCGGGGGAACGCGCTTGGAAACGTTCTATGTCAACCCGTTGTGTACGCCCACCCGGATGGCCCTGATGACGGGGCAGTACGGTTTTCACAACGGCTTTCTGGGCATGGCGAACCCGGCGTTTGTTCCGCCAGCCCACTCCCCGCAGCGGGATATTGCGAATCATTTCACCCATGCCGCCCTGATGCGGAGCGCCGGTTACGCGACCGCTCTGGTCGGAAAATGGCAGCTTTCGGGCAAGCTGCCGGGCTTGGTGTACGAGGCCGGCTTTGACGAGTACCTGATGTGGGCCTACGACCACAACCTGCCGCCAAACATCCGGCATCCCGCCCATGAAAATGCGGGACGCACTGCGCGCTACTGGCACCCGAGCATTCTCCACAACGGGGAATATGTGCCCACCCAGCCCGGGGATTACGGGCCGGATCTTTTCAACGATGCGGTGATCGATTTCGTCCGGCGCCACAAAAAGGACCCTTTTTTTGTCTATTACTCCTCCGTGTTGACGCATTCGCCTCACGTGCAGACGCCGGATCCGGACAAGCCCGGGGCGCGCAGGCCGGCCACCTTCCAATCCAATGTGGAATACCTCGACCACCTGATGGGAAAGCTCTTCGCCGCGCTCCACACCGAGGGACTTGATGAAAACACGATCGTCTTTTTCATTGGAGACAACGGCACCGAGGGATCGGGAAAAGGCAAAACCACCGAACCGGGCGCACGCACTCCCTGCATCCTCCGCGGCCCCGGTATTCCCGCGGGCCGCGTGTCCCGAGCGCTGGGCGACGTCACCGACGTGTTTCCCACGCTCGCGGACTGGGCCGGGGTTTCCCTGCCCGTCGATCGTCCCTACGACGGTAAAAGCCTCCTGCCCGTCCTGCGGGATGGAAAAGAGACGCACCGGGAATGGATCTACAGTCACCTCGACGACGGGCGTGTTTTGCGGGACGAACGCTGGTTGCTGGAAATTGCCGCGGGCGGCAAAGGCGAGAAATTCTTCGATTGCGGTTCGAGCCGGGATGGAACCGGATACCGGGAGGTGACGGGCTCGGAGGAGTCCGAGGTGCGGGAGGCGCGGCTGCGCTTTGGGCGGATTTTGGAAGGGCTGCCCCGCCCGACGCCGCATGCAAAAACAGTTCCCTTATCCCCCTCCGCCCCCATCCTTTCAGCTCCCGGGGCCGCCCCGCGGAATGCGGAGCGGGCCGCGCGCTTCCCCAAGAGGGACCTGAATCAGGACGGAAAAATCGATCTTCAAGAGTTCGTGAAAACCCGCACGGGCGGCGAACCGCAGGCAGCGGAAGCGCGGTTCCGAAAGATGGACCTCGACCGGGACGGAGCGCTTTCGCCGGAGGAGTTCCTGCACGCCGGCGAGACGCCTCCGGCCCAGGCGGGCACTTCGGGGGAAAAGGCCCGTTGACCCGCGTCGGGGTGCCGCTTTGGGGTTGATGCGCCCAAGGAACCCGCCCAGTGTGCGCCTCTCATCGCATTTTCCTCCCCACCCCACGCCATCCCATGAGACTCCTGCGCCTGCTAAGCGCCCTGTGCCTGCCGCTGACCGCGTCGGCCCAAAAGCCCGTCCCCATGCCGCTTCCGGATCTCCCGGAGGTTTTAAGCAGCATGCGCCCGACTCCCTTGAGCCATCCGGGGGAGCCGGGGGCGGAGTTACGTTGGAAGGGTGGTCTGCTGGAAATGCGTTTGAGTTCGG
>JBILWF010000632.1:0-2650 GCA_044370075.1 Chthoniobacteraceae bacterium
CGCCACGGTTCAGGTGGATGTTATCAAGCAAATGCTCGAGATACGTTCCGACTTCAAGGGCAAGCAAATCGAGCAGCTGGTGATGGCCGCCGCGGAGTCCCCCAACGAGGCTATGCGAAACAATATTTTTCCGATGGCCACCGCGCGCCTCGCCGAGGAAAACCCGCGCGGCGCCTTGCATGCAGTTCAAAACCTCCCGCAAACCCCATACCGACAGCAGGTAACTTCGAACATTCTGGTGCGGATTGCCAAGACGCAGCCGGATGTCGCCAAAACATGGTTGTCCTCGCAGCCCAACCTTCCCGCGCCGGAGCGGCAGGTGTACGAAAAAATTATCAAAACCTACGCGCGTCCCCCGGCTCCAACTCCGCGACCATGACTGGCTCATCACAACCCGCGGCGGACCGCATCGAGGTCAGGGATCTGGAGTTGTCCTCCCACATTGGTGTGCCGGACGCGGAGCGGTCCGAGCCTCAGCGTTTGACGGTGAACATCACCCTGACTCCCGCCAACGCCTTCACCGGTTTGGGCGACGATATCGCCCGCACCGTGGACTATTTCGCGCTCACGCGCCGCGTGAGAAAACTCTCGGCGGAGAGGCCGCGTAAGCTCATCGAAACACTCGTGGAAGAAATAGCGCAGTGTTGTCTCACCGAGTTTGCCGTGCGCAACGTCGAGGTCGAGCTGCGCAAGTACATCCTGCCGGACACGTCCTATGTCGCGGTGCGCGTGCATCGTGCGCGCCACCCGGACCCCGCGTGAGGCGGGCGGTCAGCGGCCTTTGTCATCCAACCAGCGTTTGAGGTCCGCCGGGTTGTACTCGGAACGCCCTCCCTCCTTGGGCACCTCAATGCCGGAGACCCACAAAATTGCGTTCAGGATCAGTTTGCGCTGTGATTCCACACCCCAGTTCCGGTGCAGGTCGCATCCCGTGAACCCAAAGCTGCGTCCTCCGTTTTTGCGTTCGTAGGCCCATCCAATCACCTCGGCACGACCTGCGTGGGAGCGGGCGTCGGCTGTGCTGCGCGCCTTGTCCGGAACCGCACCTGTCACCAGGGGAACGGCACCCGCGCGGAAATGAAGGTTGAAGAGCCATCCGTCCATCGGAGCGGAAAAGGACTCCACGCCGCGCGTGACGGGGTGCTCGGGAAACCCCGAGAATTCCATGTCCCAGTGTCCCCGCGATCCGATGTCCGGCTGCCACACAGCTCCCAGCCAGTTGCCGATTTCCTCGGCGTGTGCAGCGGGAACATCCACTGCCTGATGCAGCAGGATCAGACCGGCTCCGCGCTCCATCGCAGCGCGCATCTTTTTCATGCGTTCCGGAGCGAGAAAGGACAGTTTCTGGCCCCCGTCAGCAAACACGACGATCGCCCGCGCCTTTTCGAGAAGCGACTCGTCCTCGGGCCATCCGTTCGCCGCCTGCACGGGAACCACCCCCGTGTTCTGGCGCAGCCAGTTTGCCAGCAGCGTGCATCCGGCAAAGTACTCGTGCTGGCCCGGCTTGTTTGAAACCCCACCGGCAATCAAAAGAACGGGAGTTCCTTTTTGATCGGGACCGACTTTTTCAAGCACAACCTCGGCCTGTTCCGGAGTCAGGCCGCGCGCGAAGGGCAGCGGTGCAGCGGCGAAAAGGGCGCACATTCCGGCGATCGCGAGCGTGCGCGCGGGGAACCAACGGGACAAAGCGGGGGAGTTCATGGGGTGTGTGCCCCAAGGGTGTAGTGTAAAGAAGTCCGCTACGCCAACAGCGAATGAAGCACTTCGCCGTACACGTCGGTCAAACGGATGTCGCGTCCGCTGAAGCGGAAGGTGAGGCGCGTGTGGTCGATTCCCAGCACATGCAAGATAGTCGCGTGCAGATCGTGGACAGAGGTTATGTCCTCCACCGCCTTGTATCCGAATTCATCGGTGGCACCGCGCACCACGCCGCCACGGATTCCGCCGCCTGCCATCCACATCGTGAATCCGAAAGGATTGTGGTCGCGTCCGTCCGAGCCTTGTGCAAAGGGCGTCCTTCCGAATTCGCCGCCCCAAACGACCAGCGTCGAATCCAGCAATCCACGCGCCTTGAGGTCTTTGAGCAGGGCCGCGATGGGCTGGTCCACCGCCCGCGCGTTGTTCTCATGTCCCACCCGCAGTTTGCCGTGCTGATCCCAGCGGTCGCCGCCGCCCGCGGGGCAGGTTAATTCAATGAAACGCACGCCGCGTTCCACGAGGCGCCGTGCCTGGAGGCATTGGGCGGCGAACGTGCGCGTCAGCGCGTAGGACGCATCGAATCCGTACATGTCGCGTGTTGCATCGCTTTCGCCGCGGATGTCCAAAAGTTCCGGAACTGCGGACTGCATGCGGAAGGCGAGTTCGGCGTTTGCGATCGCGCTCTCGAGTTGGTCGAGACGCCCCGCGCGCGCGAGCAGGCCATCGTCCAGAAAGCGCGCAAGCGCAAGCTTCCTTACCTGCTGTTCGGTTGAGCTTTCCGTGGGCTGAATGTTCGCCATGCCCTGTGCCCCCACCTTGAAAATAGATCCCTGAAATGTTGCGGGCAGAAAACCGCTGTTGAAATTGTCCAGGCCGCCCGGTGGGATAAGTCCTCCGTTGAGGACGACAAACCCGGGAAGATTCGCGTTCTCGCTTCCCAGTCCGTATCCGA
>JBILWF010000633.1:0-2647 GCA_044370075.1 Chthoniobacteraceae bacterium
CGTTCCGTGTTCCCGGTCCCTGGCTTCCTGTTCGAGGGATGCTTTGATCGCGTCGTTGAAGGCTTTGGTCCGCTCAGTCTCCGAGAGTTCGGCCGCAACGGGCGCGTCTCCCGCATAGTTTCCCCCTACCCAGCGCAGGTTGCGTATTCGCACCGTAGCGGCATTTTTCCACGGGATGCTGGGAAGTGCCACCTTGACTCCATCCTTCACGACCGAGATGTGGGCGCTCAGACTCAGGTCGGTGAGCGTTGACCAGTCTGCGAGGGGTTGCATTTTTTTGGGGTCCACCGCATGGAAGTCTTCCAATCCGAGGTTCACGGGAGTCCATTCCCCGGCGGTTTTGAGGGGAACCGACGCGTAGTATTCGCCGGAGCCGGAACCGAAAGCTCCCCAGGCGTTCCGGGTCAGGGATACATACAGGATGGTGTCGTTTGCGGGGTTGATTTCGAAAGCGAGCCGGGCGCCGTCGGGTCCGCGCCAGATGGGGTCCTTGATTTTGCGGGTGGTGGCCGTCCAGAGCGTGGGGTTGCCCCAGGTGAGCCGGAACCAGTCTTGCCAGTCGCGGGTGCCGGGGTCGATGGAGCGGTCCCGTTTCGCGGTGGGGCGGATTCCTGCGGCGGTGAGTTGGGCTCCGGTGAGGGCCTGCACCCGGGAGCTCAGGGCGAAGGTTTCGCTGGGGCCGACACCCGGTGTGGTTGGAATTTTCCGGTACGCGTCCGGTGTTTCATACAGGACGTCGGCATAGGCAAACAGAGGTTCTCCGGCAGCGAGAATGGGAACCTCTGCCGTCCATTTTTCGCCGGATTTTATGGCGGGCACGGAGCGCCAGAAACGGGTGAGTGCATGCGAGTCGGTGGATGCGTACACGCGCACCTCTTTGACGGGATGCGAGGCGTCGGGGGCGATGGTAAAAACAGCAGCGCCGCCCGCGGAGGGGGAGGCGTTTCGGGTGAAGTTCGGCGTGCGGGGAAGATGGAAAACGCCCTTGAGGTGTTGCTCGAACCAGAGCGCGGCGGTGAGGCTGTGTGAATCGGTGTGGCGGTGGTTGAAGTGGGGCGAGATGCTCAACCCGAGCAGGGCGTCGGGGACATTCCTCCACGTGTACGCGAAGTTGTCCATGTGGGCGTGGAAGTCGTTCGTGGATGAGAACCAAAGCGTCGGAACGCGGAGTCGTTCGATGTAGGGGTTTTCGGAGCGGGTCGCGAGGTCGCGCGGGGAGCGTTTGGTGAGGGGGCCTCCTGGGAAAAGCGCGGGATCGCCGGTAAAGTCGCCCGAACCGCCGCAGGAAGGCACGGCAGCCTTCACACGCGTATCGATGCCGGTGAGCTGGACGCTGAGGCGTCCGCCCATGGAATGGCCGGTGACGCCCAGACGGCCGGGATCCACCTCGGGCTGGTGTTCGAGGAAGGTGAGTGCCCGCCGTGCGGCGAGGGTCACCAGAAACCAGTTGTCGTTCCGGGGGGAATCCACGGGATCGAGGGTGAATGCGTCGGGCGTGGTGGCGCCCGCAAAGTGGTTGTGCGTGTTGCGTTGCGGGGGGTGTGTTGCGTCCAGCGCACCCCAGTCCGTGTTGGGGCCCTGATAGGTGCTCCCATCGGAGAGCGTCATGGGATTGCCTCCCCAGTTCAGCGAGAGGCTCGCGAAACCCCGTTTCGCATGGGTGGTCACCGCCGAAAGGCTGGCTGATTGTCCGCCCCCGTGTATTTGGAGAATCGCCGGCAGCCCTTTCGCATTTTTTGGAAAGGCATAAAAAGCGGCCATGGTTGCCGGTTGGCCTTTGAAGGTCCCTATTCGGTAGCGGATGACCCGGCAAACCACCTCCTCCTGTTCCCAATCCCGGGTGATTTCCGCTTCCAATGGCTCGCTGCGCGGGTCGTAGGCCCCCCACAGTGCGTCGAGATTTTCCGGGACGTGATCTCCCCGGAGGGGCGGCAGGGTTTCCGCAGCGTGAGCGCCGAGGCAGCAAAGCGAGACGGCGCAGAAAAAGGGGGTGATTTTCATGAGGAGGAGGGTGCCTCGCGGGCGGCCAATTTCATACGAAAAACCGGCCCTCACGCGCTCTGAATTTTCCGCTTCGCGCGTGCGCGGTTACTTTTCTGCGAAGTTGTCATGCGTGATCAACTTACTCGCAGCGGACGGCTTTGACTCGCGTTTGTCCGCTGCCACCGCGCTGAGGAAAAAGTACATTTGGATTTCGGGCCGCAATCCCCGGACCAGCCCCCCGTTTTTGACATCCTTTTGATGCAACTCCGCACCGCGCCCGTCGGGTTGCAACGCGAGGTAGAGGTTGTAGGTCCGGTCCGCCGCGGGTTCAAAATGCAGAACCATCGAGCGTCCGTCGTTAAAGTGTTCCGGTTCGGTGAAGCGCGGTGCCGCGGGGCCCGCTTCGAATCCCTCTGTCTGAAGTTTCTGCATTGGGTTGAATGTTGGTCCGGACCAGGCGGGGGCCGGGGCACGCAAGCGGTGCAGGGCGAGCACGGCGGGCGCGGCGTCGGCCTCGGCGTCGTATTCCGCCACAATCTGGGAAAGTTTGTAGGTGCGCTCCGGCACCTGTTTCATCGTGCCCAGCCAGGGCACCTCGTTGCGGGCCTCCACGAAGATGCGCTCCAAGGTCAGCGGCAGATCCACAATCCCGTCCCCGCCCCGG
>JBILWF010000634.1:0-2645 GCA_044370075.1 Chthoniobacteraceae bacterium
CTCGTTTCGGTGCATGGGCCGCACTCTAGCGATCCACGCAGCAAACGCAAAGCCTCGCGGGCCCGGCTAGGCGCCGACCACGCTCACCACCACCGATCGCACATGGGGAGCGCGCCGGTGTTCAAATAAGAAAATGCCCTGCCACGTTCCCAGTTGCAGCGCGCCGTGCGCCACGGGAATGACTTCCGATGTGCGGGTCAGCACCATGCGCAGATGCGAGGGCATGTCGTCGGGCCCTTCGTCGGTGTGCACAAAGTACGGTGTGTCCTCGGGAACGAGCCGCTCAAAAAAAGCGTTCAAATCCACCCGCGCCGAGGGATCCGCGTTCTCATAGATCACAAGACTGGCGCTGGTGTGCTGTACAAAAACAGTCGCCATGCCGGCTTGCACCCCGCTTTGGGCGAGTATTTCCCTTACAAACCGCGTGATTTCGTAGGTGCCCTTGCCCTGCGTCTTTACGCAAAACGAGGCCGTGTGCGCTTTCATCCCCGCATTCTCCGCGCGCCCCGCGCACATGCAAACGCATATGCGCAACCCTCTCTCTTCGCGAACACCCTCCCGCTTTGCGCTGTCAATGCCCGGCCCTACCGCGGACCCGCGGCGTTGATCGTGTGCGCATTCCGCGGCTTGCCGGGCCATGAACCGCGTGCGGGCGGTCCCTTGATAAACGGCTTTCCCGTTTCCCGGTCGTACCCGTCCGGCGAAAGATCCTCGGGAACCGCATCCCCGGTTTCTTCCATCCACTGCGAGAGGAGGCCGGACAGTCTCTTTTTGGTGCCGGCATGCTGCGCGTCCGCCGCCAGATTGTGCAGCTGAAGGGGATCTGTAGCAGTGAAATAGAGCTCCTCCTCGGGCCGCGGCGCGAGAAACACGTCCTGCTGGGCGGGGGTCAACGTGCCCGCTTTTTTGGTCTCGAGCAGCGACTGGTGGGAGGGTGATGCCACCGAATCGGCCGGGCCCTGCCACGCCGTTTTGGGACGGTGGTTGCGGATGTAAAGATATCCCTCGGACCGGATCGAACGCCCGTGCGCCTCGTAATCGTGCCAGTTGTGCTCCGAAAAAGCGTGTTTGCGCACCGAGGCCGCGGGATCCGACAAAGTGGGGAGAAAACTCACGCCCTGCGCCGAGGGCAGCGGCCCCGCTCCCACCGCCTCCAAAAGTGTCGGTGTGATATCGATGCTGCTCACCAAACTCTCGCACACAACCCCCGGTTGCTTGAGGCGCGCGGGCCAGTGTGCAATCAGGCCGGTTTTCATTCCCGTGTCGTGCAGACGCGTTTTGGCGCGCGGAAACGGCCGCCCGTTGTCCGCGAGCACCAGCAGCAAGGTGTTCTCCAAAAGGCCCGATTCTTCAAGGGCTTTGACCATGACCCCGATGAAATGGTCGAAGCGTGTGACCTCGTTGTAGTACGAAGCCAGATCAGCCCGCGTTGCGGGATTATCCACGAGATACGGCGGCACGACCACATCCTCCGGACGGTGCTTGGGTCCGTATAGCGCTTCATTCCATTGCAGGTCTCCATCCCATCCCCGGTGCGCGTCAGCCGCTGCAAACCAAAAGAAAAAGGGCTGGTCTTTCGGACGTTTTTGCAGGGTTTCCACCCACGCGGATTCAAGGCCGCTGTTTCCATTGGCATGTCCCTTGTCGACCAGATCCCAGCGCTTCGGGAAGGGCGGTTTCCCCGATGCAAAATCCACCGACATGTGATTTTTGCCGATCAGCGCCGTGTAGTAGCCCTGTTCGCGCAAAACCGTGGACACCCACGGAATGTTCGGCGAGACCCCAAGATGCAGTTCCGCCGCGGGACCAAGATTGTGCGGATACCGCCCCGTGATAATGCTCGAGCGGCTGGGGCTGCAGCTGCTGGCAGTGAGAAACGCCTGCGTGTAACGGCGGCCCTTTTGGGCCAGTGCATCAATGTTGGGCGTACGCGCCGCCTTGTTTCCGTAGCAGCCGTAGTCCTCGGCACCGATGTCGTCCGCCAGAAATATCACGATGTTCGGCCGGTCCGCGGCCCGAAGGGGAGCCGGAAGCAGGGCCAAAAGCAGCGGAAACAGCACGGCGGCGATGCGCCGCATGAAAGGGGGCAAAACAGGGTGGAACATGGGGTGATCTATCGAGCAAACCACAATGCCGTGCCACGGCACAACCCGCCTGTCCTACGAACAGGGCGCGATCCGGCGCTCCCCGGACCAAGGGATCCTGCCTTGCCGCCGGCGGCGGCGGCAAAGCCCGCGTCTCTCCGCGTGACATGCCGAGCGGGTCGGGCACCATGCACCACCATGACTTCCCGCCGTTTCCTCCCCGCCTGTTTTGCGATCGTGTTTTTTGCAACCAGCTCCAACCTGCCGGCCCAATCCCCGGAAAAGGACCTGCGTTCCTTCGCCGCAAGCCTGGATGGGTTCCGTTTTGAATTCCCCTGCAAAGATCCTATGCCGGAAAACCCCAGGGAGGGCGCGGACGGCCCCTCGGGACTCGTGACGGGCGACCCGAAAACGACGGACAATTTCACCGTCAAAAAGACCTTCGGAGGTCAGCCCGGAAAACGCTACAAAGTCACCCTGCGCTTTCGCGGCGTCGTCGAGCCGATGATGTACAAGGGCGGCGAACAGGTGGGCGAATACTTCTACATCGGCGGCGAGAAA
>JBILWF010000693.1:0-2644 GCA_044370075.1 Chthoniobacteraceae bacterium
CGCGCGCTCAAGCGCGACCGAATCCACGCTCGCGGGCACCTCGAACGCCCACGCTGCGCCGCCCCCCCCCGGCAGGCCGGGCAGCGCTTCGTCCGTCCGGAGCGCGCCCCGCAGCGCCTCGCGTGCGAACTGCGGGCCAGCGCCCTTGAGACGGTGCAGCTCGCTGTAGGCCATGAGCGCGTACCACTGGAAGGGCCAGCTCGACATCACGCCCACGAAGCCGTCACGCGCCGCATCGAGCCGCCCCTGTGCTGCGTCGACGCGGGCCTGCCAGTATGCGCTTCGGCCCGCCTCGTGGTCACGATAACCCGTCAAAGGCAGCCGAGCGTTCAACGCCAAGACCGCGCGCGCGTCCGTCCAGCGCGACTCGACCAGCGCCGCCAGCGCTACGAAGAACACCGCCTCGTGCACCATGTCGCCGTCCGGTGTCTCCCGCACCATCGCCTCGGCCAGCGCCCGTGCCTGCGCCCAGCCCTTCGATCCGCCCACATCGTCGAGCGCGTGCCGTACGAGAAAGAAGCCCGCGTCATCGGCGAGGCTGTGTCGGGCGTGCACGCGCCGGAGTTGAGTGTAGGCCTCCGCCGAGCCCGCCTCGTCGTTGAGCCGCTCGCGAATCTGCGCCTGCTGGTAGAGCGTCCAGGGCGCGTGCGCGTGCTGCGCTCGGGCGCACGCGACCACGGCCTCGTCCATGGGCGCGCGGGCCTTCGCCCACGCGCGCGCCTTGCGGTAGGCGCGGCCCAGCGCGTAGCGATGGCGGCACATCTGCGCGGCGTCGAGCTTCGCGCCGCGCATGCTCTCGAGCGCTTCGGCCGCCTCGGTGTTGCGGTGCGCCTCCAAGAGACGCTCCGCCCGCGTGAGGCGCTCTTCGGCCGTGCGTTCCTCGAAGCGCGACGCGAGCTTGGGGTGGGCCTTGATGACCTCGGCGGCCAGCGCGCGACCCGCCTCGGCGGTCGACAGCGCGGGTGCCTCGAGGTCGAGCGCTTTCAGCTGCGCCAGCGCTTCCGCGGGGCGCTGGGCCGCGACCTCGACGCGCGCCAGGCCCAGGCGAGCGACAGGGCGACCGTCCGCGTCGGCTTCGACCGCGCGGGTATAGAGCGCGCGCGCCTCATCGAGCGCCCCCCCTTCACGCAGGCCCCGCGCTCGAAGCCGCAGGGCCTCGGGCGTCGACTGAGCAGCGACCGCGGCCGCTGCCTCTGCGGGGCGCTGGAGCGCGAGGAGCGCCTCGGCGCGCAGACGTGCGAGGTCACCCGTCAGCGCGGGGAGCGCGGCGTCCAGATCGCGGGTCAGCGTGAGCGCGGCCTCGGCCTGCGGGCCGCCCCCCGCGCGCACCCACATCCAGGCTCGACCGAACTTGACCAGGGGGGCGTCGCCCTGCGCCGCTGCAGCCGCGCGCGCCCACTCGCCGCGCGCCATCAGGCCGCGGACGTCGGACGAGCGGGGTCCGTAGCTCACCGGCGCGACGTCTGCGTCCCGCAGCACGCGCTGCGCCTGTGCAGCGTGCGGCCAAAGCAGCGCGGAAAGAATCATGATTTTGAGCATCGTGCCCTTTTGTCAGCCTGAGTAGACCGCAGCGGCGGGTGGGGCGTTCCTCCTGAGAGCACAGGAGGTCCAATGCGCTCCCTAAACCCGCCCGCGCCCGTCGACAAGCCGCTCGTGGGGTCCATGCGTCTTCGGGGAACTTCTCCCCAGCGACGGGGGTCGAACACTGTGATGCGCGCCCTCGACGCCCCGGCTGACGTAGACCCGCCTGACGCGGCGGCGGCTTGCCCTGTGGAGCGCGCGCCGTCCGCGGGCGGGGGCGAGGCATGGCTGCTTCGACGCCTGCGCCGCCGGGAGCCTGAGGCGTTCCGTGAGATGGTCACGCGCCACCAGACGCCCGTCTTCAGCCTGTGTCTGCGAATGCTCGGCAACGCCGCTGAGGCCGAGGACGTGGCGCAGGACGTCTTCGTGCGCTGCTTCGTATCGATCGACCGGTTTCGGGGTGACTCGTCCCTGTCGACTTGGCTCTATCGGATCGCAGTGAACCTCTGCAAGAACCGCTTGAAGCACCTCAGCCGCAGGCGGTGGGGGCTCTTCGACCGCTTCGAGGAGCTTGCGGAGCGGCTCCTCGGCGAGAGCCCGGGCGTGGGCAGCAGCATGGGTGAGGCCCTGCCGCCACCCGACGCCGCCCTCACCGGCACGCAGACCGAGGACCGCGTGCAGAGGGCGCTCGCCACGCTCGAAGTGGAGCATCGCGAGCTGCTCGTGCTCCGCGACATCGAGGGGCTGAGCTACGCGGACGTGCAGGCCGTGACTGGTCTGGCCGAGGGCACCGTCAAGTCGCGGCTGCACCGCGCACGCTTGGCCCTGAAGTCGGCCTACGAGCGGTTGTTGGCGGCGGATGGAGGGACGGAGGACCCATGAACGCAGCGCCCGAGGCGCCCAAGCCAGAGCAGCTGACCGAATGGCTCGACGGATGGACGGACGACGTCGTGCCTGACGAGGCCCGTGTCTGGATGGCGCGCGATCCGGAGTTGGCGCGTGAGCTCGAGGCCGCGAGCAAGGCCCGAGCGCTCCTGGGCGCGCTGCGTCCGGTCTCTCCCCCTGCGGGTCTGGCGCGCAAGGCTCGCCGCACCATGCGAAAGCGTCAGGCCCGTGACTTGCG
>JBILWF010000635.1:0-2643 GCA_044370075.1 Chthoniobacteraceae bacterium
GTAACCATTTCGGGCGGCAACCAACTCTGCGGCAGTTCGCTTTGCGAAGCTTCCCTCGTGATGGTCTTCGTCAACGGAGCCCCTCAGGCCCGGATCAGCGTGGATCTGCCTTCTCAAATGAGGCAGGTTTCCGTTTTTGAAGCCGCGTGCAAGGTGATTGAAAAGGGTTTCCGGGACGTGGAGAAAAAAGCCATGGACCAACATCTGGCCTATCTCAGGGAGCAACTCAGCGAGGAGGAGCGCAGAATTCGTGAAGCCAAGGAGGGGTCTTTTGAGTGGGACAACCTGCCCGAGGCAAAAAAAGAATCCAACCGTGTGGCCATACTCCACGGTGATATCAAGAAGGCGGTGTGGGATTCGTTCCAGCATGCCGATGCGGAGCAGAAGGCCCGGATTATAGAGCACCTGAGCATTAGCGAGCATGGCCGCTGGATGGCGGAAAAGATTATGGATGGGTTCGTGTATGGGGCGGAATCCAATCCCGTGCGCCGGATTCACAAGGATCTTCGTCCGTGGGAGGCTTTGTCAGAATATGACAAGGACAAGGACCGCAAACAGGTCCGCAAGGTGTTGGGGCTGAAATAGCCTGAACCGACGAAAGCGCTGGAGCGCAGCACGGGCGTCGGCTTCGCGCAGAACCGCGCTCAGCACCCTGCGCGGACTAGGCGCCCGGCGCCCCGGCGGGCGCCTGCGTGGGGGCATTCCTCATGCCGAACAGTTGGCGAATCCAACTCCAGGCGGCGCTCAAACCGCCTGCGAGGCGGCCGTCCCGCACCTCCGAAACCGCGTAGAACGCGGCCAGCGTCTCCCACTGCCGGCGGTAGCGGGGGGGGAACTCCAGCAGCCTGCGTTCGTGGCCCGATTCCGAGCGCACCACCAGGGAAACCGTTAGCACGTCCCGGTGCAGCACCGGCGTGCCCGCCGGCAACCGCACCGTGCGCTTGGGCAGCACAAACCAGGAGCGGTACGCAAACGCGTACGATCCGTCCGCCTCCCGCACCAGATGTCCAAGCGTGCGGGCGGGCACTCCCCCGAGACGCTGCGCGGTGAACGCACGCGCCGGACCTGAAACCGGGTCCCGGGGTTTGCGCCAGATCCGGAGCGCATCGAGGGCCAGGGTGGTTCCAAATACGGTGAACCGGCAGGCAGCACCCGCCATGAGAAAGGCAAAGAGAATCAGGCACCCGGAAAAAGCCGCACCCAGATACGGATGCACCGCCGAGGCGATCATCAAGACTCCGAGCACCCCGTTCTTGAGCAGCTTTAGCAGGGTATCGATGAAGCCGATCGGGCAGATGGCCACGAGCACGTTGATGACATGTGCCGTCAGCCAGACGGTGAAGAAAGACAGCAGGCTCGCGGGTATTAACACCCAGCGCGGATCCCATGTCGGGAGTATCGCGGGCCATACCGAGGCCAGCTGTACCCCTTCGGGCAACGACCCGAGCCCCGCCACGGGGCCGAAGTTTTCGATCATCTGCCAGGTGATCACCGGCACAAAAAGGGTGCTGGCTACAAGACCGCTCAGTTTGTTTTCGAAAAGCTCCAAGAAGTCCAAGGGTTTTTTGAGCAGCGGCGGGAGCGCCGGTCCCACGGCGTCCTTTAGAAAACAGATCACCAAAAGGGCGAGTCCCGTGCCCCAAAGGAGCGGGTTGCAGAAAAACGGCAACCGTGCGCGCTCGGATTCGGCGGAGCGCAGGTAGCGGTTTGCTCCAATAACGCTCACCACCAACAGGGGGGAGACGGCCGCCGCGGTGATTTCGGAGATGCCGTGGGCGAATTCGATCCATGGTAAGGCAATCTGCGGCTTGCTCGCCCGGTCGGTGGGTTTTTCTTCTGCCGCGGAAGGAGCGGGCGGTACCTCGGTTTTTTCGATGGCCGCCGCGCGCACAATTGAACCGGGGCTCCCTAGCCCCCCAAAGCCCATCCCGCCCAGAAGCAGGACGAAAAATAGGAGCCGAAAAATGAGACGCGAGAGGGAGGCGGGTGGGCGCATGGGAGCTGCTTGGTGAAATCCGGCTGCGCCGCAGTTTGCCTTAAAACGGTGTGAAACCAAACCGCAATATGATGCGCGGGAGATGGATTCCGCATCGCCCGCTGGCCGGGAGTCGCAGACTGCGCATGCGGGGTGGAACAAACCATGAAATCTGCTTTGGGCAGATCTTCGGGCTCCGAAAAGCGCTGTCAGGGAGGTGTGGCGGAGGCCGGGTACTTGCGAATTCCCCGGTTTCTGTATTTCACCCGGCGCCGCTCCGGCCTTTGAATGGGGGGATGCAGGAGTGTGTTGAAAGGGCGCCGGTTTGCGCCAGAAGCTGGGTGGAGATTTCGCGCGCGGCGCTGCGTGCGAATGTGGGCTGCGTGCGGGAGCGCCTGCCCGCCGGGGTGGGAATTCTGGCGGTGGTGAAGGCGAATGCGTACGGGCACGGGCTTGGATGCGTGGTTCCGGAATTAGCCGGTGCGGTGCAGTGGTTCGGAGTGGCCTGCGTGGAGGAGGCCGCGCAGGTGCGCCTCCTGGGAATGAAGCACCCGATTCTGATTCTTGGTCCGGTGTTGCCCTCCGAACGGGCGCGGGTGGTGCGGGAGCGTTTTGTGCCTGTGGTTTCCACGGGCGCGGAAGCGGCCGGATTCGAGGCGGAGGCCGTG
>JBILWF010000057.1:0-8670 GCA_044370075.1 Chthoniobacteraceae bacterium
GCTTCCGAGTGGGAACTATCCGGGGCACCTGGTCGCGGAAAACCGGGGGGGGCGGGCGGGGGCCCCGGGTGCGGTCCGCGGCAAGTCGGTCCATGCGGGAGTACCGGAAACCGCCGGCATCGTACCGTCGGTTTCCGCGCCCGTTCCGGTGCAGAATCAGATCGGGTTCCGCCGGGTACACGATTGCGGTGTCGCAGGCGAAGGCCCGCGGTCCGCGCGCTGGTGGCGCGGTTTAACCGGGGTGATCAGCTCCACAGCGGCGTGCGCGGTTACTTGTCGAGCTTTGCGACTTCGTAGCGGTGGGGGACGGGTTGGTTTGCCTTGTAGATTTCGTCTTCGAGACTTTTTGCGGTTTCGAGGAGGGCTTTGACCCGCTCCTTCATGGAAGCGTGGTGGGATTCAAACTCCGTCCTTGCAGCGGCTTCCTCGGGGGTGCCCAGAGCCTTGTTCAACTTGTTGCGCTGGCCCTTGAGCTGGGCAAACTCGCCGCGGATTTTTTTGTATACATCGCCCGAGCGGCGCTGGTTGAGTTCGGCGACCTTGAGGGCCTGCTGGTGCTGCGGCGAGGCCGGGTTCTCCTCGATTTCAACCCCAGAGGCCAGCTGGGCGTCGCTCCATTTTCCGATGGGTGTGCCGTCGATGCGCAGTTCGTAACTGCCCGGCTCCAGATTGCGGAACATGATCTTCTCGTTGCTCATGCGGTGGCCCGCATGCATCAGCTTGTAGCCTTCTGCGGCGTCGGCCGGAACCACCCAGGGCAGTGCGTTGAGCTTTACGGTGACGGCCCCCTTGCCCAGTTCGGATTGATCGATCACGGCACCGTTGGTTGCGGCGGCGGTCCATTTCCCATTTTTTTGGGCGACGGTGATTGATCCGACGGGCGCCTTCACAAACGTGTCGCTAATAAGCGAGGCGGCCATGACGAATTGTCCCGTGGCGCCCGGATGCACGGCGTCTTTCATCATGGTCCAGTCGGCGCTGGTGCGGCGCTGTTCGATGGTGAGTTGGTTGAGCGGTCCGTACATGTCGACGAAGCCCAGCCCACGCTGGTGCGTCATCTCGCGCAACCAGGATCCATAGAGCGCCAGCACGCCGTTGTAGTATGTGTCGCGCGGTTCCATGGGGCGGGGACCCATGCGGGCGGCGCGCGCGTCGTGCATTGTGGGGGTCATGGGAATGGCCTTCGCGCCCAGCGCCTCGATGCGATCGAGTATGGCTGTCATCCCGGTTTGGTACCGGTCGAAGGTGGCCTGGTCGTATGGTTTGTATTCGCCGTCGTTCATTCCAAGCAGGATGGAGACGTACTTGGGATGATGGGCGGCCACGTCCTCCTCAAAACGGTCCAGCGCATTCTGCGCCTTGTCTCCGCCTACACCGGCGTTGTGAAAGTGAATGCGCCGGCTGGGAAACCGCGTGTAAAAGTAGTCTTCTACGTACTGCGTATAGAGGCACTGGTGCGTGATGGAATCGCCGAGGAAAACAAAAGTGTCTCCGTCCTGAAGGTCTATCCGTGGTGCGATCGCGGGGAGGGATGCTGCCGGGGCGGGGGCTTTTTCAGCAAACAGCGGGGTGAGGGCGCAGCCGAGGAGGGCAAGGAGGGGGGCGATTCGGGGGATGGTCATGGCGCCATGGAGTGTGAATGGTAATCCCGCGGCTGCAATCCTAAGTGGGGCCGCCGGCTTCCGGGTCGGACGGGTAGACATTGCAGTTCCTTCTTTCTTAGATTAGCTGTCTGACAACGCGTCTGCTGTATGAGGTTTTCACTATCACCCCTTCCTTCCCTGCTCGTTGCGGGCTGTCTGAGCATGTGGACCACGCCGCTTTTTTCGGAACAAGCGGCCGATGGCAAAGCCATGTTTTTGAACCTGTACGGCACCTATCAGAAGGCGGACCAGTACGAAAAGCGTGGGGAGTATGCGCGGGCATTGAGCCTGTACCAGGAGGTGGCCAAGGCCTGTGCGGAGGTGTCTTCGCAGTTTCCCACTTGGAGTCCGGATGTCGTCAAATACCGGGCGCAGGAGACGGCCCGTGCCATTGAGCGCCTTCAAAAAGCACTGGCCTCCGGCGCCGTTCCCCCCAGTGGCGCTCCGACCGCGGGCGGAACTCCGAACCGCGCCCCGCTGCCGCCCCCTCCGGTAATTCCCGAGGGCAAGCCGGAACCCGCCGCAACGCCCAAAACGGCCCCCGCCGAGGAGGCGCCGCGCAGGGTGATTTCTTCGTCGCCTGAGAAGGCTAATGCGATCCCCGGAGTGCCCCAGCGCGGGGGCGTGCCCGTGGCTCCCGGGGATCCGTTCGCGGAAATTCAGGCCAAGCTCAACCAGTTGCAAACCGATCTGCAGTTTGCCTTGGATGAGGGGCAGCGCCTGCGCAAGGAAAAGGCCGAATTATCCCGGTTGCTGTCCGAGGCAGAGGCTGGCCGGCAAAAGGCGGAGGTGGCCGTCAAACTGCTCGAGCAACGCTCGGATGTGGCCGAAAAGGCCCTGCTTCAGACCCGGGAGGAGAAACTCCGAGCGGAGGAATCGGTGCTCGCAATGAGCCGGGAGCAGGATCAGATAAAGGCGCGTTTGCGCGAGGTTCAGGCGGAAAAAGACGCAGCCGAAGAGCTCCGGGCGCGTGCTGAAGCGCGTCTGGCCCAGACCCAGGGGCGCGAAACCGCGGCGGAGGGCGAACGGGAGGCGGCGGTCAAAAAACTCACCCGCATCCAAGGCGACATGGAGAAAATCTCCAAGGAACAAGCCGCCCTTCAGGCGAAGTTGGAGAAGGCCATCTCGGAGCGGGACGACGCCCGGAATGCCATCGTTTCCGCAACCAAGGACAGGGACGCCGCCAAGGTGGCAGTATCGGATGCGGGAAAGGAACTGGCCAGGCAGAAGGAGGCTTCCGAGCGCGCTGCGGCCAAGATCGCCAAGGAACGGGATGCGGCGAAGGCGGAGGTGGTCAAGGCGCACGAGGAACGGGACGACGCGCTGGCACTGGCGGCAAAGCTTAAAGTGGCCCGCGGGGTGGTGGACAAGTTGGAAGCCGAAAACAAGGAAGCCGCAGCGAAACTAGCCAAGGCGCAGCAGCAACTGGAACAGTCCAAACAGGGGGCGGGGAAATCCGAGGAGACAATCAAAACTCTCAAGCAGGAGGTGGAAGGGGTTCGATCCCAACTGGCCGGCGCTGCAAAGAAGGCGGAGCAGGCCGAGAAGGACGTAAACACGCTCCAGTCTAGGCTGGATGCGTCTTTGAAGGAGGCGCTCGAGGCAAAGACCGAGGCATCCAAGGCGAAAGGGGACGCCGCGCAGCTCGCGACCGAAAGGGACAAGGAGCACGAGGAGAAGGAATTGCTTCAGGGCATTCTGGCGCGGTCCATGCAGGCCCAGGCCAAGCGCGAAAAAAGCACCAAGGAGCTAATCTCGGAGGTATCCCGTCTGCGGGTGAGTTCCGACGCACTGGTCAAACAACTCGGCATGCTGGGGGAACCCGTGCTCCAGCTCACGGAAAAGGAGCAGGCTCTCTTCAAGCAGCCGCTGGTTGAAATCAGCGAAGATGGAATTTCCATCTCCGCGATCAAATCTCCCGCAGGCGGAAAGCCAAGGGCGGAGGGCGATTCCGCAGCGCAAAATGCAGCGGCCCAAACGACGGCGGCCGCGCCGGAAAAGAGTCCTGAACCGGCTGCGCCCGCGGAAGCGCAGTCCCCGGCGAAGCCCGCGCCGGCTCCAGCGGCCGCCCAGACGGCCCCGGCAAAGCCCGAGAGCGAACAGCTTTCGCGGGGGGGGCTTGCAGCTGCGGGGAAACAAACCGGGTTGTCCGGCGCGGGTGTCTCCAGCGAGGTTCTGGGCGCGGGAAAACCCTCCGCGGGAAGCGGCAAGGCTTCTCCGGCGGGGTCGGACGTGATGCGGGTGAAGATGGCGGACGCCAAGGAAAAGTTTGAAAAGAATGACTTTGTGAACGCAGAGAAGCTCTACAAGGAGGCGTTGGCACTCTCACCGGACAACGCATTTGTGCTCTCAAATTTGGGAGTCACCCAGTACCGCGCCAAGCGTTATGCGGAGGCGGAGGAGAGCCTGAAAAAGGCGCTGGATCTGGCTCCGGAGGACGCCTTTTCTCGCTCCACCCTGGGTATCGTGTACTACACGCAGGAGAAGCTGGATCGGGCCGTCGAGGAGTTGACGCAGTCGGTGGCCATCAATCCGGGCAACCCGGTTGCCCACAATTATCTGGGGATTGCAGCCAGCAAGAAAGGATGGCAGGAGAACGCGCGGAAAGAGTTGGAGACGGCGTGCGCCTTGGATCCAAATTACGCGGATGCCTTCTTCAATCTTGCGGTGGTGTGTGCCTCGCAGCGCCCTGCGGACAAGCCCGCAGCGAAGGCCGCCTACCAGAAGGCCGTGTCGCTCGGGGCTGCGCCTGATGACCGGCTCGAGCAGTTGCTTCGTTGAGAAAACTCCTCGCGGGCCCGCTGAGTTGCGGCTCCGCAGGCGTTTTATTCCGGATCCGCGCTTGGCGCGGCGCTTCTGGCGGTCTAGTGTCGCGCCCCATGATCGTCACAACCGCGCAACTCTACAAGGTGGCCTACGGGAAATTTGCCATCGGGGCCTACAACATCAACAATGCGGAGCAGACCATGGGACTGTTCCGGGGATGTGTCGACTCGCAGGCTCCCTTCATCATCCAGCTTTCCAAAGGCGCGCGCAAATACACGGACAAACGCATGCTCGAGGCCATCATCCGTTCGGCCGAGGAAATCTTTCCCGATGCCATCTACGCAGTGCATCTCGACCACGGGGACGAGGAGACCTGCAAGGACTGCATCAATTCGGGATTTTATTCCTCTGTGATGATCGATGCCTCGCATGAGACCTTCGATAAAAACGCGGAAATCACCAAGCGCGTGGTGGACCTTGCCCATTCCAAGGGACTTAGCGTCGAGGCGGAACTGGGCATGCTCGGCGGCGTGGAGGAAGACATTGTTGTGGATGAAAAACACGCGTGCCTGACGGACCCGGACGAGGCGGTCGAGTTTATCAAACGCACGGGCTGTGATGCGCTTGCAGCCGCCATCGGAACCAGCCACGGCGCGTACAAGTTCCGCGGCCGGCAGTCCCTTCACTTCAACGTGATCGAGGCGATCCGCGAAAAGATCTCCGCCGCGGGAATGACACCCACACCGATCGTGATGCACGGCAGTTCGAGCGTGCCCGCCGAGGAGGTGGCGCGCATTAACGCGGCCGGCGGACAACTCGATCCGAGCGCGTGTGGCGTGGACGAGGAAGAGTACCTTCCCGCAGCCCGTCTCGGCGTGACCAAGGTAAACATCGACACCGATGGACGCCTGGTCTGGACCCGCGTGCATCGCGAGTTCTTCCGGGACAAACCCGCTGATTTTGACTTCAGGCCTCCGGGCAAAACCTTCATGGACGAGTACGCAAAGTTTATCGCCCACAAGAACCAGAAACTTGGTTCAGCGGGCCAGCTGGCCGCGGTGCGTGCTTCCCTGGGGATCTGACGTGCTCTCGGGCGCGGGGTCGTTTCCTCCCGTCCGGCAGGGAACGCCCGGCGGATCGTCGCGCGGTCTTGGCGGAGTCCGTTTTTGGTTGGCGCAACTCGTATGCGTGTTTTGGCCCCTGCAAAGGTAAATTTGAGCCTGCGGGTGTTGAGCCGCAGGTCCGACGGGTATCATGAGATTGAAAGTCTCGTGGTGCCGGTTTCGGTTTTTGATGAGCTCGAAATCGAGCATCATCCCGGAGGGATTCTGGAGTTTACCTGCGATGCGGAGGGCGTTCCTTCCGACGACTCCAACTTGGTGGTGCGTGCCATCCGGTTGTTTTGCGAGAGTTGCGGGTTGGTTCCCGGAGTGCGCGTGCATCTGCACAAACAGATTCCCCACGGGGCGGGATTGGGGGGAGGCAGCAGCGATGCGGCTGCCGTGTTGTCGGCGTTAAACCGGCTTTTTGAGACGGGATTGGATCTGGATGTTCTGTGTCGCATGGCGGCTGACATCGGATCCGATGTTCCGTTTTTTTTGCTTCAATCGCCCGCGTGGATGCGGGGCCGGGGTGAGCGCGTTGCGCCCGTGTCCGGCATGGAGTCGGTTCCTTTGTTGCTGATCAAACCGCCGTTTGGTGTGCCCACGCCATGGGCCTACAAACAGTGGGCGCGCTCGTTGCCATTGGAAGGCATTCCGTACGAACCGCAGCCTCTCGAGAGTGGCGCGCTGGTAAATGACCTGGAGCGGCCCGTGTTTGAAAAATACCTGATTTTGGCTGACTTAAAACGCTGGTTGATTGCGCAGCAGGAGGTGCGCGGCGCCTTGCTTTCGGGGTCCGGTTCGACGGTGTTCGCCGCGTTGAAGCAGAGGGAAATGGGATTTGCCCTGGGCGAGCGGGTGGTGCGGGAGTTTGGTGAGAATATTTGGGTGTACCTGTGTGAAACTCTGGCGGGCTGACCAGGCTTCCATCCCGGCGCGGTGGTCTTTTTCGTCTTGTCGCGGTGGTTTTTTGCCGCGATGAATGCCCGCAGGCAGCGGCTTCCGCGCGACGCCGGTTGCATTCACCTTCGGCCTCCCCCCCATGCTGACGATCCAGGGTCTCCCCAAAAAAACCTGCCAGGGTATTTCCCGCCGCGAGCTGCTTCAAATCGGGGGAGCTGGCTTGCTCGGCTTGAGTCTCCCGAAAGCTTTTGCCGCCGAAAGTGCGCTTCCGGTCGCGAGGCCGGCCCGGGCCAGATCGGTGATCTTTTTGTTTTTGTTCGGGGGGCCGAGTCAGTTGGAGACCTTCGACATGAAACCGGATGCCCCGCGGGAGCTGCGGGGACCGTTTTCACCGATTCGCTCACGGACCCCCGGGCTGCTGATGTGCGAGCACCTTCCGCGTCTGGCCTCCATCTCGGACAAGTTCGGCGTGATTCGCACGATGAGCCACAGCTACAACGACCACAGCGGCGCTGCGCATTATATTCAGACGGGCAGAAGGTGGCATTTGCCCGTGGGCGGTGGATTTTCGGCGACACCGGACGATTGGCCCTCGATGGGCTCCATGGTGGAGTACGTCAGCCAGAGACAACCGGGCGGGATGGAGCGCGAGACGGCGTCCTATGCGGTGGTGCCAAACTGGCTCGGGCGCCTCCAAGATGCCGGGCAATACCGCCGTCCCGGGCAGTATGCGGGCTGGCTCGGGGGCGGCTACAATCCGATGACCACGCGCATCGACAAAAAAGACAAGACCGACAACCCCTACTGGCGGGAGTGCTCGGAGCGGGAGCTGAGCTTTCAAATCGAGGGCATGGAGCCTGTCCTGCCGGTGGCTCGATTGCGGGAGCGGGATGCGCTCTTGCATCAGTTTGAGTCGATGCGCTCGCGTCTTGATTCCGGGGAGGCGGATGCGCTGGACGCCCACCGCAAGAGGGCTCTTGCCTTGATTGCCTCGGACAAAATGGCGGCCGCTTTGGATATTCGCCGCGAAACGGATTCAACGCGCGATGCCTACGGCCGGCATTTGTTTGGACAGTCGTGCCTGATGGCGCGGCGTTTTATAGAGGCGGGCACCCGTTTCGTCACGGTGCATTACGACTGCGTTGACGGCTACAGCTGGGATTCCCACCGCAACAGCGATGATGTGAGAAAACATCTGCTTCCCACCCTGGATCAGGCCTGCTCCGCGCTGCTGGTGGATTTGGAGCAACGCGGATTGCTCGACGAGACCCTCGTTGTGGCAATGGGCGAGATGGGACGCACGCCCGTTGCCACTGCGAACTGGGGCCGCGGACATTGGAGCACGTGCTTTCCCGCGCTGGTCGCAGGTGCCGGGATCCGGGGCGGGGCGCTCTATGGCAAGACGGATTCGCGTGCGGAGTATCCTCTCGAGGGGATTGTGACTCCGGAATCTATGGCCAAGACCATCTATTGGGCGCTGGGAATTGATCCCGAACAATTTCTCACCGACCGGCAGGGGCGCCCCGTGCCTCTGGTCGACAGCGGCAGACCGCTGACGGAACTTTTTGGTTAAGCCCGCGAGTCAAATGCGGAGGAATGCCGCTGCGGCGGCGTGGGCGGGCCGGGGATCCAGATCATTGAGCGGATCTCGGGATCGCCTAGTTTTTCGTTGCGCGTTTTCCGCGAGTGAGAGCTTTCGTTTCAGGGGCCGGTTCGCCCGCCGCGCAGGCGCGCCGAAACTGCCCCGGGGTACGGCCGTGGCGTTGTTTGAATGCGGCCTGCAGGTAATGGCTGTGAGTGAAACCTGTCTGCTCGGCAATCGTCTCCATTGTGAGGTCGGTCTCGCGCAGGAGTCGTTCGACTTCCCGGAAGCGAATCCGGGTGATTTCCTCCTTGGGTGAGCGTCCCAGCGCGGCGCGCACGCGGCGGTCGAGCGTGCTGCGCGAGGCGTTGAGCCGGCGGCAGAGCTGTTCCACGGAGATTCCCGCCCCGGCGTTTTCGCGAATGAGCCGCGCCGCCCGCGCGACCAGCGGGTCCGTGATCACAAGTTCATCCGAGGAAGCGCGCACGACGATGCCCCGGGGCGCAATGAGAGTTTCGTGTTTTCGCGGTGCGCGGCCCCGCATGAGTTGATCGAGAATTTCCGCCGCGGCGTAGCCCACCGTTTCGCCGTCAAAACGCACGCTGGTCAGCGGAGGCGTCGCAAAGGTGCACAGGGTTTCCTCGTTCTCCGCCCCGACAACGGCAACCTCCTC
>JBILWF010000058.1:0-8663 GCA_044370075.1 Chthoniobacteraceae bacterium
GGATTGCCCGGCGCAGACTCCCAGCCCCTCGGGAAACGCAGCGCCGCTCGATTTGGTGATCCGGGGCGCGACTGTCTTGGACGGAACCGGCGCTGCGGGATTTGCGGCAGACGTGGGGATTCGCGACGGAAGGATTGTTGTGGTGGGCAGCTGCGCGATGAGCGCGGCTGATGAGATTAAAGCCTCAGGGCTGACGTTGGCGCCCGGATTCATCGACGTCCACACGCACGCCGAAAGCGAGGTCAAAGGTGCCGTTGGCGGGGATGATGTTCTCTCCATACCCGAGGCGGAGAATTTTGTGCGCATGGGAGTTACCACCATCGTGACCGGTAACTGCGGGCTGTCCTGCTCGGACACAAAGGCGTTTCTTGCGGCGGTCGACGCGGTGCGTCCCGCGGTGAACGTAGCCACCTTGATTGGACACAATACCGTGCGCGAAAAAATCATGGGAGGGATTTTGCGGCGCCCCCCCACGCCCGCGGAGATGGAGCGTATGCAGGCGCTGGTGGAAGCATCCATGCGCGAGGGGGCCGTTGGCATGAGCACGGGCTTGATTTACGTGCCCGGTTCTTTCTCAAAAACCGAGGAGATCGTGGCGCTCGCCAAATCCGTTGCACTCCACCGGGGTATTTACGCTTCGCACATGCGCTTTGAAACAACCCGCATATTTGAGGCGGTGGACGAGGTGCTTAGGATCGCGCGAGAGGCCCGCATCCCGGTTCAGATTTCCCATCTCAAATTGAGTGGCCCCTCGGCGTGGGGCAGGGCGCGGGACGTCATTTCCAAACTGGATGCCGCGCGTGCCGAGGGCTTGCACGTTACCCACGACTGCTACGCCTACACGTATTCCAGCACCGGGCTCGCCCAGCTTCTTCCCGACGCAGCGCGCGAGGGCGGCCGCGAGGCCTTCCTCGAGAGAATTGCCGATCCGGTCCGCAGGGAGGCGGTCGTCGAGGAAATGGCTGCCATGCGCAAGCGGTGGGGCCGCTCCGACTACGCGTATGCGACGATTGCCCGTTACGATGCGGATGTCTCCCTGCAGGGCAAAACGATTCCCGAGGCCGCCAGAAAGCTCTTTGGATCCGGCTCGCTCGACGCCCAGATACGCCTTCTGTTTGAGATCGAATCCAAGGGCGGAGGCAGCGGCGTGTTTCAAAACATGGATGCGGCCGATATGCGCGTTTTTCTGGCGCATCCGCTCACCATGTTTGCCAGCGATGGCAGTCCCCGGCGTCTGGGCGAAGCGATGCCGCACCCGCGCAGTTTCGGCAACAACGCCCGCATTCTGGCGCGTCACGTGCGCGGTGAGGGGATCTTCCCGCTCGAGGAGGCAGTCCGCAAAATGACAAGCCTCCCCGCGGACACTTTCCATCTCGGTGATCGCGGAAGGATCCGCGCGGGCGCCGTTGCTGATCTGGTGTTGTTCGATCCCGCGGCGGTCACGGACCGCTCGGAGGTCGGCGATCCCCACCATTTCAGCGAGGGATTTCATTCGGTGCTCGTGCGCGGTGTTCCGGTTTTGCGCGGGGGTAGCCTGACGGGAAACCGCTCGGGCCGGGCCATTCGCCTGCACGCAGCCGAGTAGGGGCGCTGCCTCCATGGGAGGAGATCGCTCTTGGCCCTGTTTCTGCGGCGTGCCGTGGGTTTCGGTGTTGTTCTGTGCGAAAGGACGAACCAGCCCGCCTTGGTACCGGGCTGGGAGTCGTCCGGATCGATCCGACCCGGTTTGCAGCAGACGATCCCCAAGCGGGGCGTACCCAACTGACCCGGGGCGGCTACCGACTTGGAACGCACGCTCCGCGAGGAGGCAGGCTTTGGACAACGCCCGGGGTTTTATTTCGTGGAATGCGCCGGGTGTCAGGGTATTCTGGCGGGAGCCGGGAATACTCCGCGGCATATGCTGACCACCTTATGCAGACCCCTCCCCCCGACTCCCTCCCCCGACGCGCCTTTCTGCAAACTTCCGGTGCGGCTTTCGCCGCGGCCTCCCTGGTTTCGGCTCCTGCGGTTTTGCGCGGGGCGGCGCCTGATCAACCGATCAAAATTGCACTGGTGGGATGTGGGGGGCGGGGAGCCGGGGCGGCCAATCAGGCGCTGCAGGCGGATCCGGGGGCGCGGCTTGTGGCGGTGGCGGATTTGTTTTCCGACCGGCTTGCTGCGGGGCTGCGCGCCTTGAAGGCCCAGCATCCTGAGCGCGCAGATGTACCTGCTGAGAGGCAGTTTACAGGGTTTGAAGGGTACAGGCAGGCAATTGCCCTTGCGGATGCGGTGATTCTGGCGACGCCGTGTGCATTTCGTCCCGCTCATTTCGAGGAAGCGGTGCGCATGGGCAAACACGTCTTTCTGGAGAAGCCCGTTGCCGTGGATGCGCCGGGTGTGCGCCGTGTTTTGGCTGCGGGCGCGGAAGCGAGGCGCAAAAACCTGAAGGTTGCGGTGGGTTTTCAGCGCCGGCACAAGCGGGCGTTTCAGGCGATGGTGCAGCGCATCCACGACGGACAGATTGGCGGGGTCATTTACACGCGCGCCTTCGCCAACACGCCCCTGCGCACGGGACTGGTGCGCAAACCGGAGATGTCGGAACTCGAGTACCAGTGCCGCAACTGGTACTATTTTTCGTGGCTGTCCGCGGATTTCATCGTGGATAACCTAGTGCACGGAATCGACATCTCCAACTGGATCCACGGGGGCTATCCGGTGCGCGCCCACGGCATGGGCGCGCTCAGCGAGCGCAGTCCTGATTACGGGGATCTCTTCGACCACTTCGCGGTGGAGTGGGAGTATGCCGGCGGTGGACGCCTCTTTGGCGAGTGCGACCGGCGCACCGGCTGCTGGGCGGGTGTTTCCAACCACGCCGTGGGAAGCGAGGGAAAGGCGGATTTTTATGACGGTCGCGAGATGTACTCCATTGCGGGCAAGCATCCGTGGCAAATGAAGTCCGAACGGGGTGAAAATCCCTACCAGCAGGAACACAACGATTGGTTCGAGGCCATGCGCAAGGACTTGCCTTACGACGAGAGCGAGTACGGGGCCAAGAGCACGCTCACCGCGATCATGGGGCGCATGGCCGCCTACTCCGGAAAAATCGTCGAGTGGGAGACAGCCTTGCAGTCCAACTTCACGCTGGCTCCCGAGATCCGGAGCATGCAGGACGCGGCCCCGATTGTTGCGGACAGCCGTGGGCTGTACCCGATTGCAGTGGCCGGAAGGACAACCGCGTTCTAGCCGCAGCGCGGTCGCTGCCGCTGTGTGGTACTGCGCACTACATTATTTTGACGGGGCCTTTTTTGCAGGATGCGCCACCAGCCCCTGCAGGGTGGCTTTTAAACGCTGCTGCTCCGCCTCATCCGCGTGCAGGGGTGCGGAACGAAACGCTGGCAGGAGCTTCTCCCACACCAGATCGAGTTCCGCCTGCATTTGTCCCGTCTGCGCCGTGATCGCCACCACCGCATCCTGGTCCGGCATCACCAGACAAATCTGCCCGTCGCGTCCGTCTCCGCGGTATGCGTTGTGGCGGCAGCGCCAAAATTGAAATCCGTATCCCTGGCTCCACTCTGGATTTTTACCGCTGGGCGCCTTGTCATTTTCGACGTGCTTGGACGTGGCCGTTTCAACCCAGGATTCCGGCAGGATTTGTTTTCCGTTCCACTTTCCCTTTTGGAGGTAAAGGTGGCCGAATTTTGCGATGTCTTCGGTGCGGGCAAAGAGTCCGTAGCCGCCCAGGCTGTAGCCTTCGGCACTGGTTTTCCATTCGGGAGATTCGATCCCGAGCGGGTCAAACAGACGGGGTTTCAAAAATTCGAGCAGGGTTTGTCCAGTTGCCTTGGTGAGAATGGCCGAACACAGGTAGGTGCTTGGGGTGTTGTAACGAAACCACGTGCCGGGCGCATGGATAACGGGATGCTCCAAAAATTCCTTCACGGAGGGTCCCCTTTCGATGGCGAACTTCGGTTCGGTATCGTGACCGCCGCTCATGGAGAGCAGGTGACGCAGGCGCATTGCACGTAGATTTTCCGAGGGGTTTGCGGGTGTGCTTTCGGGAAAGAACTTGAGAACGGGATCATCGAGGTCGAGTTTGCCTTCCGCGACGGCCAGTCCGATGGCGGTGGAGGCGAAGCTCTTGCTCAGCGACCAGAGCACGTGGGGTTTATCGGCTGCCTCGGGTTGCCACCATCCCTCCGCAATCACGTGTCCGTGGCGCACCAGCATGAAGCTGTGGAGTGTGTCGATTCGTGCATCGGCCGCTTCCACAAACTCCCGGATGGCCGCGGAGGAAATGCCCTGCGCTTCGGGCGAGCTGCGGGGCAGGGGGGAGGCTGCTGCGAAGACAAGGCGGGCCGTGCAGAGAACGATCCATGCGAGGGTGTTGAGTTTCATCGCCAGATAGCATCCAACGGACACGGCACGGTGTGCGAATCCTATTTCGAGTCTCTGCGCAAAGGGGATAGTGCGCGTCTGTAAAAGTCTGTTCATTGCCCCGCGAAGCTCGCGGGGCGCCTGCGGTTGAAAATACAAATGCGTCTGGCTGCCAGACTCCAAAGGCCCTAGACACACACGTGCGGCCCGGCTTCGTCTTTTGGGAATGCGCCTTGGCTCCGCAGACTGACATCAACTCCCCGTACCACGCCGCAGCCTTCCTCCGGCCAGACAACTTCCATGAACCGCACCACCCTCATTGCCATTTCCGTCTTCTGCGCCATCCTTGCGCCCCCGGCTGATGCGGCGCCCAAATCCTCTTTGGCGCGTCAATCCACGTTGAAGCCCACTTCCGAATTCACATCGACGAACCTGCAAAAATCCAAGTGCCTCGTCGCCGGCGAAGGCCGCGCGTCTTATCTCTGCGCCGGTCTGGGCGGATACCAAGTTGAGCTTGAAATTTTCGCGGCCCGCTCCGGCATCAACCTGCGCTATCAGGGCAAAACCGTCTACCTGCTGGACCAGACATTCGAGGCCTGCCCCGGGGAGAATCCGGAAAAATCCAACGACGTTGTGCAGTGGAGGGGGTACCGAAACGGGGGCCAGTTTGTTCCGTACGCCGTTATTTACCGGCTCTCCTCATCCAAACCCCAATCCTCCAAGTCCCGATTTAACACGCTGGTTGTGATACAACTGGACGGCGAAAACTCCCGGGTCGTCGGACAGGCTGACGGATCCCGCTCCGATGGCAACACTGTGGCGGAGGCTCTCGCGGACCAGCTGTGCGCGCCGGGCGGACGCTCCGGGGGGGGCCTGCCCCCGGTCGAAGATCCCGGTGCTGGCGGTGCGCCGGAGCCGGGGCCCCGCTCCGGGCAGGCACTTGTCCAGCGCTCAAGCACGGGTTCCCTGCTGACCCTCCCTAATGGACAAAAATTTCAACTCGAATCCACGCGAGGCGTCCTCGGGCCCTCCTCGGACCCGGGCTCCCAGGAACCTTTTGTTGGTCCCGGTGGCTGGCTCGTTGGGCTCAATGAAGCGCCGGCCACAAAAACCAGTTTCACTCGCCTCTACTTGAAGGACCGGTCAGGCCGTTTCTCGGAAATCCGGGGTGCCCACAACAAGGTCTTTAGCATGGTGGGATCGGGGGACGAACCCAAAGACCCGGGTTTTGTGCGCATTGAGGGGATCGGCACTGCGTGGGAGGGGAAAGTCCGTGTCACTGTCCAGGTTCGGGGTGCAAAGACGGGTGCACTGGTTGAAGATTCGGTGGTGGTGGGACGCACGGGCGTGATTGAGAGCAGGTTTCGCGGAGAGTAGCCGGATTGCCGCCCGGCCCGTTCGCCTTCTCTTTGCGCACCATCGGTCCGGGATTGGTGTGCGACGCCCGGCTTGTGCCATTCGCCGAACGCTGGTATCCCGGGTTACAGAAGTACCCCGTATGAGTCACATCGCCCCCCGAAGATGGTTGACCAGCCGCCGCCATGCCCTGCGTGGCCTCGGAGCCTTCGTTGCCCTCCCGTTCCTTGACTGCATGCGGCCCATGCGTGGCTTCGCCGAAAAATCCATCGAACGGCCGCGGCGATGTGCGTTCGTTTACATTCCAAACGGGGTCAACACCCTGGATTTTCAAATTCAGGAAGCCGGCCGCGGCTATGCATTCTCGAAGGCTCTCACGCCGTTGCAGAGCCATCGCGAGTCCATCACCCCCATCAGCGGTCTGTTTCATCCCAACGGTCTTGGATTCCACCATGGCTGCCAGAAAATATGGCTCACCGGGGGCAGGCTCGGTCCCGCGGACCGGAACTCGATCTCCCTGGATCAGTTAATAGCGGCCAAATGGGGAACCGCCACGCGCCATCCTTCCCTTGAGCTTACCGGCGATGGATCCATGCTGGCCTGGACAGCCGACGGAATCCCGCTCCCGGCCGAGCGCTCGCCTTCGGTGGTTTTCAAGCGCCTCTTTGAATTGCCCGCCGGAGGAATTGAAAAACAGCGCCGTGCGCTCGACCGCAAGGCAAGCATTCTGGACCTCATTTCCGAAGACGCCAAATCGTTGGAGAAACGCCTGGGCGGTGCTGATCGGGACCGTCTTGACCAGTACCTCACCTCCTTGCGCGAGGTTGAACAGCGAACTCAACGCAGTGCGCAGTGGCTGCAAACTCCTTTGCCGGAAGTTTCTGCAGCAGACCGTGCTCGGGTGGACCGCGCCGCCAACCAGCAGATGGTGGGGGAATATTTCCGGGCGATCTACGACTTGATCGTGCTGGCGTTTCAAACGGACATCACGCGCGTGGCGACCTTCAGCAGTGGAAGCGAGGGCCAGGGTCTGGCCATCCCAGAAATCCAAATCAAACAGGACCGTCATTCGCTTTCCCATCACAACGGGAACGCCAAACGGATGGAGGATCTCACGGCCAGCGACCGTTTCAACATAGACCTTTTCCGGTATTTCCTCGACCGGCTCTCCGAGGTGACCGACAGCGACGGTCCCCTGCTGCAATCCACCGTCGCGCTTTTTGGAAGCGGCATGAGCTACGGCCACAGCCACGGAAATGCCAACCTCCCGATCGTCATAGCGGGCGGCTCCCGGCTCGGTTTCCGCCATGGCAGCCACCTCGATTTTAACCGCGCCGCGGGCCTGTCCCGGTATCATTTGGACAACCCGCGCGAACACTACCGCATTTGTTTCAGCCCGGTGAATCCCAAGGCGCGGATGAGCAACCTGCTGCTCACCATTGCGCAGTCCATGGGGCTGGACATCGGGCAGTTCTCCGACAGTACGGCGCCCTTCGCGGATCTCCGAGCCTGACGCAGACGCGCTCGCAGGCGGCCTTCTTGTGCCTTACCATGACCCGCCGATCCCTCTTCCGCACGGTCACAGCGGCCGCTCTTTCCTCGGTGGGTTTCCCCCCGGCGCGTTCCTTTCTTGCGGCCGAGAGCCCCGCCTCCAACGCCCAGGCCGCACCTTCTTTTTTTCCTCCCCTGGACAAGGCCGTGTACCTCTCGGGGGAGCTCGCCGTTCTCGATCCCATAAACCGCCGGGGGGGGCTGCGAATCGATTGTGCAATCCGCGATGAAAAACGGGCAAGCGAGAGCCCCCTTCACTATTTCGCGATGCTCCCGTGCGGCGAGGTTTGGTTTCAGGGCGGGCCCGCCACGTTTCAGGACATCCCTGCCGGCACGCACGTCCACGGGTATTTTTTCACTCCGCCTTCGGGGGAGGAAAACACCATTGCGCCGCCGCCTCCGGAACTGGCCGCGTTGATTCCATCGGAAAACCACGCGCTTTTGCTCGAGGACGATGTGTCGTTTGCGCGGCGCCACAACTACCGGTGGCGGATCCTCGGGATCGCCAAGGACACTTCCAAGCTGCGTGTGGAGTCTACGGGTGCATCACCGCCCCACGGTCCCTCGGGAACCCTCGTGCTGGATTTTGACGTGGCGACACGCGTATGGGAAAAAGGCCGCGCCGTGGATTTGGATCGGCTTGCCGTGGGGCAGGTTGTTTCGCTCAACTTTGCCCGGGGCATCAACTGGACCGATCACGAGTTCGGTCTCAACGACGTCTGGCTCGACGAAGAAAGCCTCCGGCAGGCCGCCGCGCAGCAGATTCACCGTAACATCCGCTACCACCGGATTCGCTGGCTGCCCGGGGTTGTTGAATCCGTGGAGCCTTTCGATTACGGGGGGGGGAACGTGACAATTGCGCTCTACGGCGGCGTTGCCCGTGAACTGATCGACGACCTCTACAAAGACCGCAACGAACGCATCGCTGTGGCCGTTGCGGAGCCCTCGCTGCGCACGTGGCGCCACCGAGGAGACCGTGTTTTTGGAAAACTGCGCAGCTGGGAAAACGCCCCGGCTGTTGCTGGATTTAGCGGCGCGCGTCTGCATTTGAAATTCGCCGAACTGCTGGATCACTTCCGCCCTGGGAACTCAGTGCGCGTCAAAGCCGAGAGCTGGCTCTTCATCAGCAATACCCCGGAGGAACGCATCAAATCGATCGAAGATCGTCTCCAAAGCCGAACGCTGCGCCTGCCCGGGCAGGCCCCCTAACCGCCACCTTCGCCCTCCCATGAATGCGCAAGTCCGCGCGGTGCTTTTCGCCGCATGCTGTCTGATTCATACGGCTTTGAGCGCGCCCCCGGGTGCGCCGGCCAAGGACCCCACCCCGGACTTTTTTCGCGAGCACTGCTTCCGCTGCCACGACGCCGCCAAGACCAAGGGCGGGCTGCGCCTGGATTCGATGG
>JBILWF010000637.1:0-2632 GCA_044370075.1 Chthoniobacteraceae bacterium
GCGCGTGAGTTTAAATTTCTCGTCGTAGCGTCCCTGGTTGTGGCGTTTGCAGCAGGCCATGCAGGCGGCGGCGCGGCGTAGCGGCCGGACCCGCTCGACCGCGGACTGGCAGTTGGGGCAGCGGTAAACGTAGGCGCGGGGCATTTCGCGCCGGGGCAGGGGAAGGTCGTGGCAGCGGGACTCGTTGGAGATGCCCAGATCCGAGCAGGCCTTGCGCCACTCCGGTCCGTGCGGCGCAATGCGGCGTTTCCCGGCCCGGTGCTGGGCAACGAGGTGGGCCAGTTCGTGGAGCAGCGTGCGTTCGACCTCGCGCCATCCGAAACCGCTCAGTTGCGGATTGAGTACAATCTGGTTGCTTGCGGGGTAGGCAAGCCCTGCGGTGGAGCGCATGCGTTTGTTCCACAGAACGCAAAGGTTTTGGGAAAGCGCATGGAGTCCCAGAGAATTGAGGCGGTCCACGGCGAATAGAGTCAGTTCAGGAGCAGGAGTCCCCTTCGGAGGGGCGGTGAGAATTTCCAGAGTGATGGAGCGGAGCGAGGAGGAGTGCTGCTGAGTGAGTTGCGCCGTGGATTTCATTCGCGAAGTCTGTCCCAAACCCGGGCCACACGTCGGACTGCCTCGAGGGCGAGTTCGGGGGTAATGAACCGGTCAAAAGAGAATCGCAGCGAGCGGGCTGCTTGCGTGGCTGGCACCTGCATGGCCATCAGCACGTGGGAGGCCTGCAGGGAGCCCACCATGCAGGCCGACCCGCTTGAGGCGCATATTCCCTCCAGATCCAGGGCCATAAGCAGGCTCTCGGCGTCCGAGCCCGGAAAAGTCACGTTGGAGGTGTTAGGCAGGCGGGGGGCGTTCCGGCCATTGATGCGCACCTCGGGGCAGTTCCTGAGCAGTTCCTCCTCAAACAAATCCCGCGTGGCGGCCACGGCGGGACTCTCCGCCTCCATCCGCCCGAGGCTTACCTCCGCGGCCCGCGCCATGCCTGCTATGGCCGCGACATTTTCCGTTCCCGGACGCCGTTGTCCTTCCTGGGCACCGCCCAAGTGGAGCGAATCCAGCGCAATGCCCGAACGCACAAAAAGCAGCCCCGCGCCTTTGGGCCCGTGGAACTTGTGCCCCGTGAGCGAGAGCGCATCAAAAAGATCCGTGTTCAGGGGTTCCTTGCCGAATGACTGGACGGCATCCGAGTGGAGAAAAACGCCCGCCTTGCGGCAGAGGGCGCTGATTTCCTCCATCGGATGCCGGACGCCGGTTTCGTTGTTGGCGGTCATGATGGAAACCAGGGTGGTTTCCGGACGGAGAGCCTCGGCGAGCGCTTGAGGGCGGAGGGTTCCGTCCGCCGTGACGGGCAGGTAGGTGACCGAAAAGCCCTCCTTTTTCTGGAGAAAATCAAAGGCGTGGAGCACGGCGTGGTGCTCGGTCTGGCAGGTGATGAGGTGGGTTCCCCTCGATTTGTGGGCCCGAGCGAGGCCTAGAACGGCGAGGTTGTCCGACTCGGTTCCGCTGCCCGTGAAAGTGAGCTCGTGGGGACGGCACCCGAGCAGATGGGCGAGGGTATCCCGCGATTCGTCCAGTATCGCGCGGGCGAGCCGTCCGGCGCGGTGCATGGAGGAGGGGTTGCCGTGGGTGTGGGTGAGGCAGGCCAGCATGGCCTCCCGCGCTTCGGGATCGAGCGGAGTGGTGGCGTTTGCGTCGAGGTAAATCATGGCTGGCAGATCCGCCCGGTTTCCCCGAATCCTGCGCCCAGGACGGAGAGAGAGGCGATTGTTCGAGGCATCCCGTGCGCAAAAACGGCGGTCTTCGGCGCATCCTTCGCCTGGGTTCCCGATGCCTGGATGTTCAAAGACAAGGCCCGGTTTGCGGCGGTGAGCGGTGAGTTTTCGCTGCGGAAGGTCACTGGGTAAAACTTTACCTCGCCCGTGCTACAGGGTGAATTTTTTTTGATGAAGATAAATGACCTCCAAGGGCCTTCTAACCTCGACGACAGGCGGGGGCGGGCAGGTGTGCGCCTGCCACCGCTGGAAGTTTAGGCGGAATTTCTGGTAAGCCGGATCGCTCGCGGAAACCGGCGTGTTCGGGAAGTCGGGCCGGAAGCGGGGGGGCGCTTTGCCGGGAGCCCGAAAAAAAACGAGCGGCCTGCCGATGGGGCCGATCAGAGGTGCGACTGGCTCAAAACGGGGGTGCGGGGGACGGGCGGCAAACCCATAAGAAAGTTAGGGATTGTGGGTTGTTAGATAGAAAACAAGCATACGCCCGTTCCCTCAACGAATATGGATCAAAAACTGGAAGGCACCCCGAAGGCTACCCTGACGATTGCAGGACGCACAATCACACGCTCCGATGTTTCCAACGACTGGGGAACGCGTTTGCAGTGGAAAATCAGCCGCGACGGCAAGGAGGTGACCACCCTTGCGGCGGGCATCGAACCCACTTTTGAATTCTCCGATACGACACCCGGAAAGTATCAGGTGGTCCTGCAGCAGTTTCAGTACGTGAACTACCGGAAAAGCCCTGATGGAAAGTTCATCGAAAGCAAGTACATCGATATTTCCGAACCAGTCTCCTACTCGGTCTGAGGGATGGCACGATTTTCCATCCGGCCCTTCTCCCAACCCACCTCCACGCTCCCTTCGCC
>JBILWF010000636.1:0-2632 GCA_044370075.1 Chthoniobacteraceae bacterium
ACGGGTTGAGAACCGGGGGCGCTGCGGGGATTTGCGCGGGCAGAGGCATGGCGAAGAGGAGCGCCCACAACGCGGGCGTCGTGCGGCGCAGGTTTTGAATTGCGACGCAAAAATTCATGCGCGCACGGGCGGTGCGGGTTCGCGGAAACCGGCGCCTTAGCGGGGCCGCTCCGTGCGGTTCCAAAGAATGCGCAGGTTTTTGGTCTGGCGTCCGGCAAGCACGAGGTCGGGCCGTCCATCGCCGTCGAGGTCCGCAGATTTTATGTCTTCGATAGCAACGGCCTCCCCGGAAATCTCGCTCACGCGCCACGCTCCGGAACCATTCTCCGGCGGCGTATACAGGCGCACGCCGGGAGTCCCCTTGGGATTCATTCCGCGCCAACCCGCCACCACCTGGTCGCTGCCCGTTCCGAGGAAATCCCGCACTACAAGCGCATGGCCGTCCTTGAGCGATTCATCGAGCACCGTGCGCGGCCACAGTCCCTTGGATTTTCCAGCCCGTTCGGTGTAGTAAGCGACTGTCCCGCCGTGCATGGGCTCCACGGTTGCGAAAAAACGCCCGCCTCCGGGCAGCTTCCCATCCCGTACCTCGCCCGCCCACGCATCGGAGTACTGGCGCTTTTTCCAGGTGCCGGTGCTGCGGCCGAAGAAGAAAACGCCTTCCTTGGCCGCCGTCAGCAGCTCGTGCTCCGGATCGTTGTCCCAGTTAATTGGGTGAAAGTTATGGCTGGCGTGGGTGAAGTCGCTCACTAGCGAAACATTCCACGTGTCCCGGGGATTGGATGGCATCCTGTACGCAAACACTTTGCTGCCTTCGCCCGCGTTGTTTTTGTTTCCCCGGCCGTGCAGCGGTTTGACGATGAGCTCCCATTTTTTGGAGGGCGCCAGCACCCAGTGCATGCGGTGCACCGTGGGTTCGTGGTGGAGTTTGACCGCATCCCACGGTTGGGTGCGGTCGGCCGGGGGAATGAGGTAAAAAACGCCGCCGCTCTTTTCGGGGTCCGTTGTTTCTCCGGGATTCCACTGGGCGCCGATGGCGATCTCGGCTTTTCCATCACCGTCGATGTCCTGGGCCGCGATACAGACGTTGTCGCGTTCGGTGAGGTTCCGGGCGATGACGTGTTTTTTCCACGTAGGATTTTGATACCACTGCACGGAGCGTTGATCGGCGAGCAGGATATCGGGTTTTCCATCTCCATCGACGTCGGCTATCGCAATGCCGTAGCCGATTTCAACGGCAGTATCGATGTCCCTCGCTTCGAATCGGGGCTCCGGGGCGGTGCGGGCATCCGGGGCGAGGGAAACAGCCGCGAGGACGGCAAAAAACGGGGGGAGAGGGTGGGGGAAACGCATGGCTGGTTAGTTTGTGTTGAGCAACACCCGTGCCTCCGGTGCTCCAAATCGCCATGCATGTCACGGCTTCCAAATTGCCTGCGGTACGCGGCGGGGAGTTTTTGGGTGAAAACCCGGGTGCGGAATTAATTCCAGCCGCTCCGCGTGGCCGATTGGTTTCGGAAAGACCGCGATGCTTGTTTGATTCAGCCGCGCAAAACGTTCCTCAGGGGTGCAAAGCTGCGTAAATTCCCCGCGGGATTTTCCGGAGTCGTACTTTCGTACTGATCTTTGCAGCAAACCTTCAGTGCGCTGGGAGTCCGGGAAAAGATTGGGCCTCTAAGTCCCTTGTCTACCGCACCGGATTCGCTAAGTATTCTGCACCACGCGCTATCTGAATGGGCTGAATTGGTTCAAGTGTCCCTCGCAGAACAATATTCTGTTGCTGAAAATCACCCGCATTTGTTTAAAAATGAATTTAACTAAATTTTTTAAATCCTTGATTAAGTTGGCTTTGCTTTCTGTTATAGTGCTTTGTGTTGTATGTTATTTATTTCCTCAAGATAAAAATTTTGACCCGCTTTATGGAGAGTTGGTTAAGGCGAGTTTCGAGATTGCGCGACCCGTCAATGAGACGAAATTGCAGGCAGCTTTGGAGAAAGGAAAGGTGGGTCTGAATGAAATCGCGGATCAAGTCGATCCGGACCAATCCAAGCGGACTGATATCGCCAAGCGCGTGCGGGACAAGGTGGCTGGCATGGCGGAGAAGTGGGGCACCATGGTGGGATTCGGCGATGCTCTCAAGCAGGCGGTGAACCTGACAGACGAGGACTGCACCCGCCTTGGACGCGAGTTCATCCTGCGATGCGACGCAAAAAATCGTATCCTGGCTCCCGAAGATCCGCGGAGTCTCATGGTTTCTGAAATGGTTTCACCCTACCGGGAAATATTTGGGGGAAAGGCGGGTAGAAAGTTGAGCGTAAAAATTTATGATAACTCCACAGTGAATGCGTTTGCATGTTCCGACGGAAGTATCCGGATCCATCGGGGGTTAATCGACAGGGTGAGCCCCAGGCAGCTTTGGGGCGTGATAGGGCACGAAATCGGCCATGTGGTCCACGACCACACTCAGGACAAGATGCGGCACGCGATTCTGGTCGCCGCCGGCGGCGAGGCGCTTCTTCGAAAACTGTCGCCAAACTCCGGGCAATTCACCTTTAAGAATTTCGCCGAGGGCCTGCTAATCCGCGTGGAAAAAGAGTACCTTCCCGCATCATTTTCCCGTGCCTGTGAGTCGCAG
>JBILWF010000639.1:0-2630 GCA_044370075.1 Chthoniobacteraceae bacterium
TTTGGGAAATACAGTGCCAACATCCGCAGGGCTCTGGTTTCCATCCTGGAGAAGCAGGATCCCAAAACGGGTTACATTCCCGAGAGTATGTACCACCACGGCTTCGCCATGCTCGCACTCTCCGAGGCCTACGGGATGGTGGATGAATCGCGCCTGCAGGAAGGCGGCAAACCAGCCCGCAGCCTCGCAAAGGCGCTCAACCTCGCCATCCGTGCAGCGGCCACTTCGCAAAAGAAGAGCCGTGTGGGAGGCTGGCGCTACTCGCCCGATTCAGCCGACGCCGACACCTCCGTCACGGGCGCCATGCTCATGGGGTTGATGGCCGCGCGCAACGCGGGTCTGGAGGTTCCCGAGGACGTGATTCAAACGGCCATGAACTACATGCGCCGAAGCACCAGCTCCGACGGTTCGGTCGCCTACAGCGGGGGCTTTGGCGGACTGCCTTCGATGAACCTCTCCGCCATCGGAACCCTCGTGGGAGCCGTATCCCGCTCCAAACACACCGACGAATACAAGGCGGCGCTGGGCCGCATCTCCGAAAACATCGAGCACCGGGAAACCATTTACCCCGAGTATTTCGGATACTACATGGCCCAGGCTCTTTTTCAGGGGGACTACGCCGGGTGGCAGAAATGGAATGCCGCCAAGGTGCGCGAGTTGAGTGCAACCCAGCGCCCCGACGGCTGCATCGGCGCCTCCGCCTATTCCACGGGAATGTCGCTTTTAGCCCTCGCGTTGAACTACCGGTTTTTGCCCATCTACGAACGATGAACACCCTCCGCGCTTTTTCCGTTCTGTGCCGGGGCGTCGCCGCATGGATGGGTGCCACCTTCGCGAACGCCCATGCGGCGGATGCGCAGGCTTCCCTCCCCCGTCTGGAGTGGAGGGATCGCCAGGTGCTCCCGGGAACCCTTCAGCAGGCAACCGCCGAGACGCTGTGGTGGAATTCGCCCCTGTTTGAAACCGCGGTTCAAATCCCGTGGGCAAGCATTCGCCGTATCGAGATGCCGGGTCCGCGCGTGCCCACGCCGGATGCCTTCCGGGTCGTGCTGCGCAATGGATCCGAGTTTTTCGGAAATCCCCGGTCACTCTCCGGGGACACCCTTTCCCTCGTAAGCACGCGGTTCGGAAAAGTCGCTTTGAACAAACAAGAGGTACGTGGCATTCACCCGCTCTCTAAGGATTCCGCAAAAGATCCGACGACAAAATTTTTGTATTCGGGTCCTCAGGGCATCGAAGGCTGGATCCCCACCATTCCCGCCTCGCTGCCTGTGAAAAAACCAGCCGCGAAAGCTGTGGAACAAAAAGCGGCGGCCATGAATTTAGCCGGAGGCGTGGTGCAGGTGAACGGAGTTGCCTTTGCGGGCGGCGTTGTGCAGGCCAACGAGTTTGTGGTGAATGTTGCCGGTGGAAACCTCGTTGCGCAGGGCAACGTCCGCATAAACGGTTTCGCACTGCCTGGTGTGCAAAACGGCGCCCCCGTGGCCAATCCGGGGCAAAAAATCGTAAAACCAGCCGCCGACGAAACTCATTCCGAGACGGAGACCTGGATCAAGCCCGGGCCCTCCGGCGAACTGCTGTTCCCCTACTGGAACCGCAGCGCCACCTTTGGTTTTCCGCTCCCAGCGCAGTGCGGAATCGAGATCCGCTTTACCTCCACGCGCCGGCTGGATTTTCAGCTGCAGCTCACCGGCGAGTCCCGACAGCTCATCACGCTGGAAACCTGGGACGACGAACTGGTGCTCAAAAACGGCACCCAGTTCCAAAGCCTGATGCCCGTCCCGCCCTCCACGCGCGCTCTGACGCTGCGCCTGTTTTGGGATCAGCTCAAAGGAGTCTGCTCGCTCTACTCCGCCGACGGCTCCAAGTGCGCCGAATTTGCCACAGTCCGCCCCGAAGGGGAACGGTCGCCGGGAATTTTTTTGGAGAACAAGGGCCGCACTCTGAGCCTCGATTTGTTGAGGATCACGCGCTGGGACGGTGCGGATCCGGGCCCGCTGCAGGAGCGCTCGCCGGGGGTGCAAACCCGCACCGCGTTTCTTCCGGGCGAGACGAGCGCGCTCCGGGACGGCGTGGTCAGCATCCGGGATTCCTCTGGAAAGGAAGCGCAGGTTCCGATTTCGGAGGTGCAGGACTGGGTTTTGAACGAACCGGAACTCCCCGCTGCGACGGGACTGGCGGCCTGCCTGCTCGAGTTTGAGGACGGCTCGCGCATCCTCGCCAACACACCCCGCATTACCAACGGCACGCTGCAGGCAGACCATCCGGGCTTTACCGCCCCGCTTTCCTGTGGGCTGGGCGGACTCCGCGCGCTGCGCGTGGATCCGCCCGCAACAGGCCTCTCCGTCCGTCCTGAGGACTCTGCAGAGCAAACCGACACCCTCTCCATCGGCGGAACCACGTTTCACGGGAAAATCGTTTTCCACTCCGGCTCGGCTCCCCGGTGGAAGTTCACCAGTTCCCTCGAAGCGGTGGCGCCGAGTGCAACACAGGCGTTTGAGTTGAAAACACAACTAAGCGCTGCAAGCCCGAACCCGCCGGTGCCCGCCTATGCATTCACCCCGGGGGGCGACGTGCTTCCCGCGGCGCTGGAGTCGGTCAGCGCGGAGGATTTTCTTCTGAGGCCGCTC
>JBILWF010000638.1:0-2630 GCA_044370075.1 Chthoniobacteraceae bacterium
GATATTCTCGATCCCCGCAGGCTGCACACCGCGCCGCACAACCGGATGGTGCTCGCATGGGAAAAATGGGTGAAGAAACATCCTGAGGTCTTCACCCCGTGGCTGGAATTGTCCGCGCTGGAGGAGGCGGATTTCGCCGCCAGAGCCCGGGCGCTTTGCGAGGGATATGCCAAAAACACGGACAAGGCGCTTCTCCCCCCGGTGGCACGCGCTTTTTCCAAGGCGGCTCCAAAAAACCTGAGGGAGGCTGCGGACATCTACAACACACTCTACTCCAACCAAATCGATGCGCTCTGGAGCGAAAAGTGGCGCGAACCCCTCCGCGCAGCGTGCGTACCGGCGCCCGAGGAACTGGATTTGCCGCTCAAGGAACTCGAGATCCGCGCCATTGAGCGGGTTCTGGCGGTGCAGCTTAGAAACGCGCTTCCGGAAGCTGAGGACCAGATGCTGCGGGCGGTGTTTTTGGAAGAGGCCTCTCCGTTCCGTTTCAGCGGAAAGGATTTTGTCTCCTCCGGATTGTATGCAACGCGCGACGTTGCCGACGGGCTCCGCCGGAACGCGGCCAAGGCGGTGACCGATCTTAACAGCCATCCGGGCGCTCCCCTGCGCGCCATGACGTGGATTGATGCCGACAAGATGTACGAGGGAAAGGTGTTTGTGCGCGGTAACCCCAACTCACCCGGAGCAGACGCGCCGCGGCAGTTTCTGACCGTGCTCAAAGCGGTGGCCCCGGAGCCTTTCCCCAAGGACAAGAGCGGACGGCTTGAACTGGCCCGCGCCGTGGCCAGCGCGCAGAACCCGTTGACGGCACGGGTGATTGTCAACCGCGTGTGGGCATGGCACTTCGGCGAACCGCTGGTGGGAACCCCAAGCGACTTCGGATTTCGCGGAGACCCGCCGACCAACCAACCGCTGCTCGACCATCTCGCGGCATGGTTCATGGAAAACGGGTGGAGCTTTAAGAAACTCCACAAATATATCCTGCTGAGCGCGGCGTATCAGCGTGCGGATTTTCCAATGCGCCCGCTGGAGCTCGAACCCTTCCGCGATGCGCTGTTGAGCGTTTCCGGCCGCCTCCAACCCGCTGCAGGCGGGAAGGCTGACAAAATCTCCGAATCCACCCGCCGCACGGTGTACGCCTTCGTGGACCGCAGAACCCTGCCGGCGCTGCACCGAAGCTTTGATTTTCCCGACCCGAATTTCAGCGCCGCCAAACGCGGCCGCACCGCCCTCCCCCCGCGTGCGCTTATTTTGCTCAACAGTCCGCTGGTGACCGAAAGCGCGCGCAAACTCGCGGCCGACATCGCCGCTGGCGCACCGGACGATTCCCTGCGCCTCAAGGAACTTTACCGGCGCGTGCTGCAGCGCGATCCGACTGCAGGGGAAATACAGGTGGCGCGCACCTACCTCGCCGCCTACCCGGCGGATGACCTTGTGCATCCGGAGGCCTCCGACTGGCAGTACGGACTCGGGGAGTTGGATCCGGCCTCCAAACAGGTCAAGGAATTTGCTCCGCTGACGAATTTTACGGGCAATGCGTTGCGCGGAACGGGGGCCACCTCGGGGGTGGTTCTGGACGCGCTGGGCGGTGATCCCGGCTCGGCCTCCAACCAGAGCACGATCCGCCGCTGGACGGCACCTTTGGAGGGGGAGATCACCATCAGCGCGGAGCTCGTGCACATGGACGAAAAAAGCGACGGGGTAGTGGCCCGCATTGTCAGCGACCGCGCGGGTATGCTGGGTGAATGGAGCGCGCAAAAGCAGGCGGTGTGCACGGACCTTGTGAAGGTGCGCGTTGCGAAGGGCGAGAAGCTCGACTTCATCGTGAGCAGCGCCGGAGGCAAGGATGCCGCGGCCTACAAGTGGAGTCCGAGCATTCTGATGCCCGGTGCGGAAATGCCCGCAATGCCGGGCATGGCGCGGCGCTGGGATGCGCGGGTGGATTTCTCAAACCCGAGCGCACCTCCGAAGCCGCTGACCGCGTGGGAGGAACTGTGTCAGACGCTGCTGCTTTCCCCCGAGTTTGCGGTCTTGGAGTAGACACGGGTGTTCCGAATTTAATCCGCAAAGCCATGTCAGAAGAGATTCCAGTACGGATGATTCCGCATGCTTCCGGCACCCCGCGCGTGCAGTCGTTCGTCGCGGGATTCCGCGGACTTTTGGTGCCCGCGCGCGCTGCGCGCCTGGGTGTGTTGTTCGCACTGGGCGTCTTGCCGCTCGCCGCCGCACCGGCTTCCTCCACCTCCCCTGCGGGCCCCTCCAAAGCAGCCTCCGAGGCACTGGCAGCGGCTTCCCGTGATGCCGTCACCACGCCGCGCGTGCTCGAATTTGTCGATGCGCACTGCGTGGAATGTCACGACGCGGACACGCAGAAAGGGAAATTCCGCATGGACGATCTGGGGAGTCTTTCCCCCGCCGAAGCCGCAGCCAAATGGGGGCGCATGCTCACCCGGTTAGAGGCTGGGGAAATGCCGCCTCCAAAGAAAACGCAGCCCACGCCGGAAGCCGCGACCCCCGTGCTTCAGGATCTCAAAACCGCCCTTGCCGCGGAGGCAAAGCTGCGCCGGAGCGAGGGGCGCGCCCGCTTGCGCCGCCTCAACCGCCTCGAATACGAAAACACCGTGCACGAC
>JBILWF010000135.1:0-6436 GCA_044370075.1 Chthoniobacteraceae bacterium
CGCAAAACCTGTTGCGGTCCTTGGTTTTGCAGAGCATCCAGAAGGGGTGAACTCGCAATTTTGGGAGAAAACCTCCAAATCCACCCCGCGCGGAGCGCACGCAAGCGTCTGCGCACGTGGGATCCCGCGCTGCGGAGGCGCCCCCCCGGGACCGGCACCGCGACGGTGCGCGCGCGGGAACGGACTCTGCGTAAAATGCAGAGCCTCAGCGCACTCTCTGGTTTTTTTGAAACCGGAGGGGTTCTGGGGAGCCGGGGTGACAAGGGAACAAATGGCATTTCCCGCAATTCAGGTCGCAGGAAAAGGTTGATTTGTACCCTCTTATAAAAGCAGGAGCCATGCGCGGGACGGCCCGCCCGAGACAAAAAAACGCCTGAGCGCAGTGGACAAAAACCCATGTCCTACCCAGGGGCCTAAAATGGGCGCGGGCGGGGCAGTGCGCCGGGAGGCGGGGGGAAAGTTTTTGGCGCGAAGCCCGGAGAGCGTTGCTTGAGAACCCTCTCAAAAATGAGAAAAAAAGACCGGATCTCTCACGAATGCGGTATACGGAATAAACTTAATGCAGCCGTTTTTGTAAACGCCCCCGGCCCGCTCCAAACCCGGGCGTCGCACCGCCCCCTTTTTTTTCGCCTCCGGCCCCCCCGGCCCGCACCGGTCATTTCGCCGGTGCCGGCGCGGGGGACGCGGGCGCAGCCTCCACCTTGGGCAGGGCCGCGAACGCCTTGAGCACATCCTTGGCATGATCCACGGTCGAGGCGGCCGGCATCGTCCACGCGATCTTACCCCCCTGAACCAGGAAGGACATCCGCTTGGAAATCCCCCCGGTAAACGGCACCCCGAACGCCGCCGCCAGCTTCCCCTCCGGATCGGAAAGCAGGGTGAAGGGGAGCGAATACTTCTGCTCGAACTTCTTCTGGGCTTCCGGCTTGTCCCCGCTGACTCCAAGGACTTGGATTCCCTTTTCGCGGAGCGGGGCCCATTCGTCGCGGAGGCTGCAGGCCTGCTTGGTGCACCCGGGCGTGTCGGCCTTCGGGTAAAAGTAAACCAGGGTGGCTCCCCGGGCATAGACGTCCTTCAGGGAGACGTTCTGGCCGTTCTGGTCCAGTGCCATTCCCTCGGGGGCGGGGCTGCCAACCGCGAGGGGATCAGCTTTTGCAAAGAGGGAAAGGGCGGCAAGGGCGAAGAGGGTGCGGAGTGTTTGCATACCCGGACAACCCCGCTGCGAGGCGAGACTTATGACAAATCATCCGGGTGGCCTTTTTCCCGGGCAAGAGGATGGCGAACCCGGGTGGCGCGTGGTACGCTGCGCGTTTTGTGTCCGAGTCCGCGTCTGTGAAATCGAGTTGGAAGACTTACCGGCACCGTTTGGAACGGTGGGGCTGCCTTTGGCTCGCGCGGTGGATACCCCGGCTCCCGCAAAGATCCTGCACGGCGCTGGCCCAGATGGCGGGCGCGGTTTTTTTCTGGTTCGACCGCCGCAACCGCCACATTGCGCTCGAAAACTTGCGCGTCGTGTACGGGGACCGTTTTTGCACAACCCAGCGGAAACGCATCGCCTTTTTGTCCTTCCAAAACTTTGCGCGCACGATGCTGGGACTTTTCTGGTCGGCGGGAGTGGATGCCGCGGCCATGCATCGCATTTTGCGGGCGGACGGATTCGACCGGGCCGCGGAGCAGGCGGCGGCGCAAAAGCGCGCGCTGATTTTCGCGTGCGCGCATTTTGGAAACTGGGAGTTTGCCCCCATGGCCGCCCAAATGCACGGACTGCAGGTTCATATTGTGGCGGAGAACTTCAAAAACGCCACGCTGGACGGAATATTTGCCGGCCTGCGCAGCCGCAATTTTCACACGCTTCTCGGTCAGGAACGGGCGTTTTTGAAGCTGCTGCGGTGCGCGCTGCGCGGTCAGCACTGCGCGCTTCTGGCGGACCTGACCGTGCCGCCTTCGCAGGCGGCGGTGCGTGTGCGGGCATTCCCCCGGGAAGGCATACCCCTGGAGATCTGCTGCACGCGGCTGTCGGCGGTCGTCGCCCTGCGCGCCAACGCCCTCGTGGTGCCCGCGCTGGCGTATCCCGCCGCGGACGGTCGGTTTGAGATCCGCGCCCTGGAACCGCTCGATCCGGCGCGGTTCGCCTCGGAGGAAGACCTCACCCAGGCCGTCTGGCAAATTGTCGAGAAGGCCGTTGGTGAGTTTCCTCACCTCTGGCTATGGTCCTACAAACATTTCCGCTACCGCCCCGCAGACGCCCGCAGAGAATACCCCGACTACTCCGTTGCCGACCCCCGGTTTGAAGAGGTCGCCAAAGCCTGACTCCTTTGCTTTTGTTTGCCGAAAGCCCTCCAAAGCCCTTCCCTCTCCCCCTCCGTCCCCCGGCGCGCCAACCGATCCCATCCTTCCACCGCCATGCCCCGTCTTCCCCGACCCGCCGGTATTCCGATCCGCCTGCTTCTTCTGGCCCTCCCCCTGGGCGGTTGCGCCAAGCTGCAATCCGCCCGCAAAAAACCCTACTCCGTCAAAGCCCTCAAACCGGAAAACCCCGCCAAAGTCCGCGTCAAGGTTTCCCTTTCCAAACAAATTGTTTACGTGCTGGAGGGCGACCGCCTGCTGCTGGCCGCCGCCACCTGCATCGGCACCCCCCAGAAGCCCACGCCCAAGGGCGAATTTTCCATCCAGTACAAGGAGGCGGAAAAACGCTCCCGTTCCTACGGATACTTCGTTCAGGACAAACAGATCGTGCCCGGGGAAAGCGCGAAGCCGCTGCCGGGAAAATTCGTGGGATATCCGATGGGCTACTGGTGCGAGTTCAAACCCAGCTACGGTTTTCATTCCGGATACGTACACCCGGTGCCGCGCACGCACGGCTGCCTGCGCCTGCATAAAGACGTGGCACCCAAATTTTTCGCGCTGGTGAGCAACGGCACCCCCGTTTCCATCCGCGAGGAGCAGCCCGAGGATGCGCAGCACGCCAAAACCGTGCAGCGGCCCGCCGACTACCTCGACCCGGATCCGCCCGCGGAATGGATGATCTCCAACAAAGCCTTTGAAAAACCCAAGGGTTCGCTGTTCGAGCCGTAGGCGGTTTTTTCCACGCGGCCTTCCCACCTTCCTTGTATGAGCGCTCCAGTGAATTCACGGCCCCGGGTCAACCTGCGCACCCCGGACATCATGGCGGCTGTCCAGGCGCAGGTCGAAGGCCACTACCGCAGCGAAATTGTTGATGCGCTCCGGCGCCGCGGCGGCGAACTGCGCGTGGGGCCGCTCACGGTGCGTCTGGCGAAGCAATTCGGCTTCTGCTACGGGGTGGAGCGCGCGATTGACCTCGCCTATGCCGCGCGAAAAGTGTTTTCTTCCAAGCGGTTGTTTATTCTTGGCGAAATCATCCACAACCCCGAGGTCAACCGCCAGATTCATGAAATGGGCATCGTAAACCTGCTCGCTCCCGGGCAGGAGCACCTGACCGAAACACTCACCGAAGAGGACGTGGTGATTGTTCCCGCCTTTGGCACCGACGTGACCACGCTCAAAACCATTCGCGAGCGCGGATGTCAGATTGTGGACACCACCTGCGGCGACGTCATGAGCGTGTGGAAGCGCGTGCGCCAGTATGCGGCGGAGGATGTCACCTCCATCATCCACGGCAAAGCCTCCCACGAGGAAACAAAGGCAACCGCTTCGCGGGCGGTGGAAAACGGCAAGGGCCACTACCTGATCGTGCTCACGCTGGAGGAAACCGACGCCGTGTGCCGCTACATCGAGCATGGGGGCGACAAGGCTGAGTTCCTGCGCGCGTTCGCGGGGGCAACGAGTCCGGAGTTTGATCCCGACATCCACCTCCAGCGCGTGGGCGTGGCCAACCAAACCACGATGTTGCGCGGGGAAACCGAAGAGGTGCAGCGGCGCATCTCAGCCGCCGTCTCGCGCCGGGACAACCACCGCGAGGCGGCCGCCGCAAACTTCCGTTTTTTTGACACCATCTGCGGCGCAACCCAGGAGCGGCAGGACGCCCTGCGCCACATGCTGCAATCTCCCATGGACGCGCTGCTGGTGATCGGCGGCTACAACTCCTCGAACACGTCCCACCTGGCGGAAATGGGACAGGAGAAACTGCCGACCTACTTTATCCGCAATGCGGAGCGGCTCGAATCGCGGGAGCGGATCGTGCACTACGATCTCCACCGCAAGGAGGAAATTGTGGGAACCGGCTGGCTCCCGCCCGGGGAGCGCGTGGTGGGGATTACAGCGGGGGCGAGCTGTCCGAACAACCTCATCGAGGAAACCATCTTGCGCCTGTACCAACTGGAGAGCATTACGCCCGGGGAGGTCCTCCGCGCGGCGCTCGCGTAGTGCCCGTTTTTTCCTAAACGAAATTCTTCCGCAACCGGATTGAAATGCGCCGCTGATTTTCTAAACTGCGCGCCCTTTTTCCCGCCCACATCCACCTCACATGCGAACCGACTGGGATATCCCCGCCGCCATCTCCCTCTACAACATCGACCGCTGGGGACTGGGCTACTTTTCCATCAATGAAAAGGGCCACATCTGCGTGCTGCCCAACCAGAATCCGGCGACCCCCATCGACGTGGTCGAACTTCTGGAAGAGGCGAAGGAACGCGGCCTGACCTTTCCAATGGTGCTGCGTTTTCAGGACCTGCTGCGCCACCGGGTGGAGAAGATCAACATGACCTTCGCGGAGGCCATTGCAGAGATGGGTTACAAGTCCCACTACCGCGGGGTGTTTCCCATCAAAGTCAACCAGCTGCGGGAGGTGGTGGAGGAAATCATGGATGCGGGAGCGCCGTATCATTTCGGGATTGAAGCCGGTTCGAAGCCGGAACTGCTCGCAGCTCTGGCCATTCACAAAGATCCCGAGAGCCTGATTATCTGCAACGGCTACAAGGATGCGTTGTTTGTTCAAAACGCCCTGCTGGGCAGCAAACTGGGCAAAAAGGTGATCCTCGTTGTTGAAAAACTCGAGGAGCTCCAACAGATCATTCAGGTGTCGCGCGAGGTGGGCGTCGAGCCGATGGTGGGGGTGCGTGTGCGCCTGGCCTCCAAGGGCGCGGGCAAATGGGCCACATCGGGCGGCGAGAACGCAAAGTTCGGCCTGAGCACCTCGGATCTCATGAGCGCCTCCGCGTTGCTCAAGGAAGCGGGCCTCGCCCACTGTCTGCGGCTGGTGCACTTCCACGTCGGCTCGCAGGTGCCCGACATTGGCACCATCAAACGCGCCGTGCGCGAGGCCACCCGTTTCTACGCCAAAATGGCCAAGATGGGACACGAGATGGGCTACATCGACGTGGGCGGCGGACTCGGCGTCGACTATGACGGATCCCGCTCCGCGTTCGAAAGTTCCATGAACTATTCGGTGGCTGAATACGCCCGGGACATTGTCTGGAACATCATGGAGGTGTGCGACTCCGAAAAGGTTGCGCATCCGGTGATCGTTTCCGAAAGCGGACGCGCAATCGTTGCGCACCATTCCATCCTTGTCGTGGAGGCCTTTGGTTCGATCGAAAAGGTGCATCCCGAAAACCTGGCTTCCGCCGCGGAAAATGATCCGCCATCCGTTTCCGAAATCGTGGAGCTGCACAAAAACGTTTCCATCCAAAACTGGATGGAAACCCTGCACGACGCGCAGCAGATCAAGGAACAATCCCAGTCGATGTTCGACCTGGGACTGCTCGAACTCGAAAGCAAGGCCAAGATCGAGCAAACCTTCTGGAGCCTCGCAAGCCGAATAGTAGCCCTTTGCAAGGGAATGCGTTACATTCCAGACGAGGTGCGCGAACTTGAAACAAGCCTCGGCGACCAGTACGTCTGCAACTTCTCCGTGTTCCAGTCCCTGCTCGACCACTGGGCGCTCGGCCAGCTCTTTCCGGTGATGCCAATCGACCACCTCGACCGGCCCCCCGAGCGCAACGCGACACTGGTGGATATCACGTGCGATTCGGACGGAAAGATTTCCAAGTTCATCGACCTTCAGGATGTCAAGGACACCCTCCCCCTGCACGCCCTCTCGCCGGGTCAGTCGTACTTAATCGGCTTCTTTCTCATGGGCGCCTATCAGGACATCATTGGCGACCTGCACAACCAGTTTGGACGCGTGAACGAGGCGCACGTTTTTCTGGAGGACGACGAGGAAAGCGGCTGGTACATCGAGGAGGTGTTGGAGGGATCCACCATCGGGGAAGTGCTTGCGATGGTGCAGTGGAACCAGGCGGAACTCACCCGGCAGATGAAGTCACAGGTGGATGCGGCCATCAAATCCGACCGCCTCAAACCCAACGAAGCCATGCGTTTGCTTGCCAGTTACGAGCGGGCCCTCAAGGGGTACACCTACCTCCAGATTACCCCGCCCCATCCCCGGCCGGAGCGCCCCCTCTAGGGACGACGCACCGCCCCCCGAAAAGCCCCCCCATACGGCCCGCTAACGCCG
>JBILWF010000694.1:0-2620 GCA_044370075.1 Chthoniobacteraceae bacterium
AGAGCCCAAGGTGAAGGCCGCGGTGAACGATAGGAGGGAGGGGAGGCGCATGTGGGCGCTTATCTCTTGCCGCCGCGGGCGTTTCAAGTGCGCGGCGGGCTACTCGGCTGCGAAGAACGTCGTGGGATCAACCGCCTCACCTCCGCGGCGGACCTCAAAGTAGAGCATGGGACCGCGCAGGGAGCCCGAATCCCCCACCACGCCGAGGACATCCCCGCCGTCGACCCGCTCGTTCGCGGTGCGCGTCGCGCTGTCGAGGTGGGCATAGAGCGTGTGCCAACCGTCCCCGTGCGACACGATCACCAAGTGACCGAAGCCGTCGTATCGACCGGCGAAGACCACGCGACCCTCGTGAACGGACCGCACGGGCGCGCCGAGAGGCGCCTCAATCTCGACGCCTTTGCTAAAGACGCGCGTGCCCAACTCTTCGTCTTCGCGCTGCCCGAAGGGCGTGACGACGCGCCCTGGGGTCGGCCGAGGCAGCCGCCCCCGCTCACGTTCGAAGCGGGTCGAGTCGGCGTCCGTGGGCCGAAGCGCGTCCTCGCCCTCTTGCGCGCGGCGCTTGGCCTTGAGCAGCGCGGCCCGCGACTGTCGCTCGGACTCGAGCGCTTGCCGCTGGCGCTCGAGGGCCACCGTCTCGCCCTGGACCCGCTCGAAGGCGCCTCGGCGCGCGTCGCTCGCGCTCTGCCATGCCGCCTGCGCGTCTCGCAGCGACTTGATCAGGGCCGCGTCGTGCTTCAGGACGCGACGCAGCCAGTCACGCCTGAGGACCACGTCCGTGGGGTCCTGCGCCCCGAGCAGGATGCGAAGCCAAGCGGCGTCGTCTAGGCGCCCGCGGGCCCTCAGCCGCTGCTGCACCAGCGCCTTGCGGGCGGTGACGGTCGTGGCGAACTCCGCCACGCTCTGGTCGAGGTAGGCGAGCGCGCGCCGCTCCTTATCGAGCCGCGCGCGGGTCTCGGCCTGCTGGAGCGCGAGCTGCACGATGACGCGATCGAGGGCGTCGATGCGCTCGAGCACGATCCGCTCTTGAGGGGCGTCCCGCTCGCCCTCGGCGCCGCGCGCGGGGAGCGAGGTCAGCAGCGCCACGCAGACGGCGGCAGCCCAGAGCGGTTGCACAGCTCAGCCTCGGGGGGTGGGGATTCGCAGCGACCGCCCCACCGCGACATGGCTGGCGATGACGCTGACCGCCATCGTCCCCAGCGCGAGCGCACCGATGGCGTCTGCGCGCAGAAAGTGCAGAGGGAGTCGGCCCAGCTCAAAGTGAACGCTGGCATCGTCTGCGGGGACAGCGAGGCGCCACGCAGCGTACAGGCCGGCCTGGGCGAGCGCGGCCCCCAGCAGGCCTTGAAGTGCACCCTCGAGGTAGAAGGGCGCGCGCACGAAAAGGCGCGAGGCGCCGACGAGGTGCATGACCTCGATCTCATCCCGCCGCGCGAAGAGCGCGAGCCGGACCGTGTTCGTGACGATGAAGACCACGGCGAGCGCGACGAGCACGGCGATGACAACCCCCGCGAGCTGTAGTCCGTCGCGGAACGCGCGCAGGCGCTCCAAGATGTCCTGACCCCACGCGATGTCCTCGACGACGGCCGTCTCGGGCAGCGCGCGCAGGCGGTCGGCGAGGGCCGCGAGCGTCGCCTCGTCCCGCCGCCCCGGGCGCAGGCCGACCTCGACAGACGCCGGCAGCAGGTCGGGGCCGACGCCCTCGACGAGCGCGGCGTCTGCGCCCAGCGCGGCTCGAAAGTCCGCCAGCGCCTGCTCCCGTGAGCGCAGCGTCACGCGCTCGACCTCGGGCAGGCTCACGATCTGCGCCCGCAAGCGCTCTGCGTCCGCGTCCGAGGCCTCGGGCGCCAAGAAGACGACCAATCGGACCTCGGCGCCCCACGTCTCCGCAAGCCGGTCGACGTTCTCGAGCACCATCAGGCAGGCCGCGAGCACAGCGACGGCGAGCGCAATCGTGCTCACCGCGACGAGCTGAACCAGCGGGGACTGCCGCATCGAGCCGAGCGCCTGCCGAATGAAGAATCGCAGTCGGTGGAGCACCGCGCTCACGAGACGTCCTCGACCAAGCGACCACCTTCGAGGGTCACGCAGCGGCGGGGGTAGGCGGCCAGCAGGCGCGGGTCGTGCGTCGCGATGAGCACAGTCGTCCCCCGCGTGTTCACATCCACCAGCAGGTTCATGATCTCGAACGTGAGCGCGGGGTCCAGGTTTCCCGTCGGCTCGTCGGCGAGCAGGATCGTCGGCTCGTTGACGAGCGCGCGGGCGATGGCGACGCGCTGCTGTTCCCCCCCGGAGAGGCGGTCGGGGAGGGCGTTGAGCTTGTCACCGAGCCCGACCTGCCGGAGAACGGTCGCCACCCGCCGCCGGATTTCGTCCGGCGGATGCCCAACGACCTCCATCGCGAACGCGACGTTGTCCCAGACGGTGCGGTTCGAGAGCAGCTTGAAGTCCTGAAAGACGACGCCGATGTTGCGGCGCAGCAGCGGGATCCCGCTCTCCCGCATGCGGTGGATGTTGCGCCCCGCGATGATGATCTGCCCGTGAGTCGGGGCCTCGGCGGCGAAGAGCAAGCGCAGCAGCGTGCTCTTGCCCGCGCCGGAGGGGCCGGTCAGGAAGACCA
>JBILWF010000640.1:0-2617 GCA_044370075.1 Chthoniobacteraceae bacterium
TGGGCGCAGGTTGGCAGCTTGGAGATCAAACCCCAGACGGGAGCGGACCTCACCCGGGTCATCTTCGCCGACTTCAAATGGGTGAAACCCAAGCCGTCCCCATAATAAGTTCTCTACGAATTTTTTGTAGTATATGAAGGGGTCGCGAGACGGACTGTTTTGGCGGCCAATACCGCACAGCAAGCCGTAAGTCGGGGAGTGGATTGAGGGATGCGGATTTGAATGCCCCGCCAACGATGCTCTTGCATGCCCGGCGAAGGTGGCCACTACAGCCTCCCCCGGGGCCGCAAAGCCCCGGATTCGCGTTGTACGCGCCATGGCGGTCCATAATTGCCCCAGCTAACGGGTCGAGACTGCAAAAACCGGGCCTCGGAGGCATCGAAAATCACATCGCCGGGAAAAACGCTCCACCACGTTGAGAAGGTGTCCACGCCCACGGCGGGGGAGGCTTCGGATTTTGTGAAGCAGTCTAAGAATGCAGCGTGCGTGCGGATATAGAATGAAGTATGAAACTCCCCACGCCGTGCCCCAACACGTCGGCCCCGGCTCGCCTGCCGCCCACGCCGGGTCTCGGGCCGGCGGTTTGGACCGTGCTCGGCTGCACCGTGTCGATGCTGCTTTTGGAAACGTGCGTGGCGGCCTCGAGCGCCCAAGATGTGGCGTTGCATGACTTCACGCCCTTGTTGGAGGAGCACTGCATGGAGTGCCACGAGGGGGCCAAGGCAAAGGGGGCGTTGGATTTTCGGAAGCTTTCGTTCCAGATCGAAAATCCCGCGGTGCGGGAGAGCTGGGTGCGGGTGCATGACCGGATTCAAACGAGGGAAATGCCGCCGCCAAAAAAAGGGGATCTTGGCGAGGGTGAAAGAGCGCGGATGGTGGCGTTGTTGGGGGGCGTGCTCTTGCATGCGGACCGGGAGGAGGTGGCGCGCCTGGGCAGGGGCCCGATGAGGCGGCTCAACCGCGAAGAGTATCAGCACAATCTGCGAGAGGTCCTCGAGTTGCCGCATTTGGACATCCGCGACTTGCTGCCGGAGGATCGGGAGGGGCATCATTTCAACAAGTCGACCGAGACGCTGGACATGTCGCGCGAACAGGTGACTGCCTATCTCGAGGCGGCGGACGCGGCGCTGCGTGCGGCGATGGTCGTGGAAAGTGCGCCTCCAGAGGTGACCCGGTACAGGGCCGTGGGAACGGACCTGTTTCCGCGAATAGCGACGTTTGGAAATCGTGAGGCGATGTTTTTTGCCAAAGACGACCAGGCGGTGAAACTCGACGGCAAAGTAACGAAGGAAGAGGAAGCGCGGCGTGCCCAGGACGAAGAGTTGGAGTTGGCTCTCTTTCGTTCTGCAAGCTGGCCCTACTTTGGGTACCCGAAACGGTTTTTGGCGCGTCTCGAGGGAGAGTATCGGGTGCGTTTTTGGGCGAGGGCAGTGCGGCAGGTACAGGGCTATAAAATGGTGCCCGGGGAGGTGCCGCAGCCGATGACCTTTCGGGCGCGGAAGCCTTCCGGTCCCTGTATTGCAGGGGATCCCCGCGCCACGGGTGGAATTCTGGACATTGCACCCGGGGGGGGCGTTTACGAAACAACCCTCCTGCTCCGGGCGGGTGAAACGTTCGAATACAGCCTCTTGGGACTACCGGTTCCTCTGGCGTTCAACGTCAATGGGGGGCCGCCGATCTATCGCTTCCCTCCCTTTCCCGAGGGGGGCCAGCCCGGGGTGGCGTTTCGTTGGTTGGAGGTGGAGGGCCCGTTGGCTCCGCCAGAATGGCCGCCCGCCTCCCACCGCGTGTTGTTTGATGCACTGCCCGTTGGGAAGGAACCGGCCGATCCTCCGCATGAAGCGCGGCGGCTGGTTCGGCGGTTCGCCGTCCGTGCCGTGCGAGAGCCGTTTTCGGAGGAAGATCTGCGCGGTTTTGAGGGGCTCGTTTTGGGGCGTTTGGAAAAAGGGGAACCGTTCGCCTCCGCGGTCCTTGCGGGGTACAAGGCGATCCTGTGCTCGGGACCGTTCCTGTACCTGCGCGAACCGGAGCGCGCGGACGATTCTTACGCGGTCGCTGCCCGGGTGTCGCACTTTTTAACCAACACCCGGCCCGACGAAACGCTCAGTGCCCGGGCGCGGGAGGGTGCATTGCGCGAGCGGCACGTGCTGCGTTCCGAGGGGGAGCGGCTGATTGCGAGCGAATCCTTCGACCGGTTCATTCACAATTTCACGGCGTACTGGCTGAACTTAAAGCATCTGCGGAGGGAGGATCCGGATGTCCGCCTGTACCCGGAATACCGGTTTGACGACTACCTGGTGGAAAGCATGGAGCGGGAGACCCGCGCGTTCGTGCACACCATGATCCGCGAAAATCTGCCGGCAACCGTCCTCGTGGCCTCGGACTTCGTGTATGCCAATGACCGCCTCGCGCGGCATTACGGGCTGCCGCCGCTGACCGGGTCGCATCTGCAAAAAGTCCGTCTTCCGGAGGGAAGTCCGTATGGCGGGCTGCTGACGCAGGGGGCGATTTTGAAGGTGACGTCCAACGGTACGACGACCTCGCCGGTGGTGCGGGGGGCGTGGGTGATGGATCGGCTTCTGGGCACGCCGCCGCCGCCCCCTCCGCCAGGTGTGTC
>JBILWF010000641.1:0-2616 GCA_044370075.1 Chthoniobacteraceae bacterium
CGATAAACTGGGGGGAGGATTCGAGGATGGTTTCCAGAATGCGCAGTTTGTTGGCGCGCAGGGAGGAACCGGTCTCGGTCACATCTACGATGGCATCCACCAGATCGGGTACCTTCACTTCGGTTGCGCCCCAGGAAAATTCAACCGTGGCCTGTACTCCTTTGGATTCGAGAAAGCGTTTGGTGAGTTCCACTGCTTCCGTTGCGATAAGTTTACCCCGCAAATCGGCCACCGAACGGATCGGCGAATCCTCGGGCACGGCGATAACCCAGCGGGTGGGGGCGGAGCTGGTTTTGGAAAAAGTCATCTCGCAAAGCACCTCCACGTCCGAGCCGTTGTTGTAGACCCAGTCCCTTCCGGTGAGGCCGCAGTCGAGGAAGCCGTGTTCGACGTAGCGGCTAATTTCTTGGGCGCGCAAAAGACGAACCACCAGCTCCGGGTCGTCCACGGCAGGTTTGTAGGAGCGGCTCGCGCCGGATATGACGAACCCCGCCTTGGCAAACAGCGCAAAAGTCGGTTCCTGAAGGGAGCCCGAGGGCAGCCCGATTCGAAGCACAGGGGTGTTACTCATAAAAACGGAGCGCGGAGATTCGCGCGGTTGGCGGGAAGGCTCCAGAAAAAACGCCCCCAGTGCGCGCGGGGCGGCCGGGGTGGCATCCGTGGTCGCGGTTGCTTCCCACGCTGCGGGCGGCCCGCGCAGACTACGGATTGACGGCTTTGATCAGATCGTAGTAGGCCTCAGCGTAGGACTTTCCGAAGGTGCGCAGCGTTTCGGTGTCGAAGTGGAGTTTGTCCCCGATGGAGGCTGGATGCGGAACGGGCACAAAACGCACGTTCTTCATGCGTTTGGCCAGCGCCTGATGGGCTGCATCGACGGCGAGGGTGTCTGCATTCCACGGTTTGTCGGCGAACTGGCCCAGTTGCCCGATGAGGAAGGGGAGTTCCTGGTCTTGGAATTCGGTGCGAAAGCGGACGATTAGGGCCTCGAGCCGCTTTTCGTATTCGGGTGCATCCTTGGCGTTGCAATCGCTCTCGCCCTGGTGCCAAAGAATGCCCTTGAGCACGCCGTCCTGCAGGGCGCGCCGGGTGCGGGTCAGGGCGTCATCATAGGGGTGGCTTTTGGTTTGGGCAAAAAAGACCCCGGGCTGCCACGAACCCACGGGGGATCCGCCACAGGCAGCTGGGATCAGGCCGACGCTTACACCGGGAAACCGCTCGGTGATGGCCTCGCCGAAGGGTTTGCCCAGGCCCGTGCCGGCGCTGGGTTTGTCCCAGTGCAGGGGATCGCGGGCGGGAGCCCACTGGAGGTTTTGGCGCAGGCTCCACACGCGGGGATGCGCGCTCTGGGCAAACGCGTCGAGTTTGCCCCGCCCAGCCATGTTGGACTGGCCTGCGAGCAAAAAGAGGTGAAAGTTTTCCTTCGCGGGGAGCCCGGGATCCGGCGTTTCGGCCGCGCGCACCGTGCAGCTTCCGAGGAGAAAGAGGCCAAGCAAGGGGAAGGGTATTTTCATGGAGCAAGGAAACGCCGGCGCGAGAAGCAGGGGGCTTTCGACCGCAGATGGAGTCAGAGGACGCTCCGGATGGCGAGGGGGTTTTTCGAGATGTGAAAGGGGCAAGCCGCTTTTGCTGGGTGAAAACACGGTCTGCCGGTGTCCGAAGAGCGGACGGCGCCTTGTAAACGCCTCCCGGAGATTGCACTTTTCTTGAAAGGCCCTGCGTGAGAGCCTTTTTACAGCTGCGATTTTTCCTTCTGAAAAGTTATGGGTTGTGCCCGGCCCTCATTCCCGGCTGCCTCCCGGTCTTTTTTCCTTCCCTCCGCTTTCCTAACTCCTCCCATGAATTCGAATCTTAGTCCTTTGCCCAGCGGCGCGTATGGTCATCCCGTCAACCGCCGGTCTTTTCTCCACACGGTGGCAGCTTCTGCCCTTGCGGGCGCGGTGGCCCAACCCGCGCTACGGGCGGCCGAGCGCGTGAAGTCCGAAACGCTCGTTGCCCAACTTTTCCGCTCGCTTAACGACTCGCAGCGCGCCTCGATCTGCCGGCCTTTTGAGGATCCCTTGCGCTCGAAAGTGAACAATAACTGGATGATCAACAAATCCCAGAAAGAGCTTCTAAACAAGGACCAGCAGGATTTGGTTCGCCAGATTTTCATGGGCTTGCATTCCCCGGAGTACGCGCAGCGGGTTTTTAATCAGGTGGTCCACGATTCGGAGGGAGATGGATTCGACGGGGGAACGGCGGTGGCCCTCTTTGGAGAACCGGGTACGGGCAAGTTTGAGTTTGTCCTCACCGGACGACACTGCACGCGCCGGTGTGATGGGGATTCGGTGGCGGGGGCCGCGTTCGGAGGACCGATATTTTACGGTCATGCAGCCAGAGGATTTCGGGAGGACGCCCAGCACACGGGTAACGCGTACTGGTACCAGGCGGTGCGTGCTAACGAGGTGTTTGCGATGCTGGATGGCAAACAGCAGGAAATGGCGTTGGTAGAGACGGTGCGGGCCGAGCGCGAGACGCAAACGGTGGCTTTGAGTGGACGTAAACAGGGGCTTCCGGGGGTGCCCGTTTCAACCCTTTCTGCAGATCAAAAAGCCATGATTCGCAAAGGTTTGGGAG
>JBILWF010000059.1:0-8588 GCA_044370075.1 Chthoniobacteraceae bacterium
CACCCGAAATCGGCCGGTGAACATGCGACAGCCGACCCGCCCGCAACTGCAAAAAAGCGCACAAATCCGCCAGAATGAGGGGATGTTTCCACAGCAACGCGAGAGCGTCCTCGATCCCCGCGCTCAAAGGCAGATACGCCTCGTCTATCTGATCACACAGCTGGACCAAAAGCATCCGGATCAGACGCTGCTGACGGGCTTCCAGAGCATCCCATCGGGGAGGCTCCGCTGCCCCCAAAACTTCGAGATAAAACGCGATTCGCACTCCATCATCGATGTGCAGGACACGGTTGACCGCCCTGCGAAGTGCCGTTTCTTGGGGCCCTTCGGGCCGCACCGGGACACCTGCATCTGCACAGAGCAGTGACCACGTTTTGTCCTTGGCGTAAATATCCTCTGCCTCCAAACCCGCGTGCATTAAAAATCCGTTCAGATCCGGGGCATGCCCCGCCCGAAGGAACTGTCGCATCTCAGAAACCTTCTGCTCCCAGCGCACCGGAACCGCTGCGCGAATACTGCGGAGAACGACCTCGGACGCCTTCAGATCCAGCTCCATGTGGCATCCAGCGGGCAAATACGGAAACCCTTTTTTCACCTGTTCTTCGACATCCTTTCGCGAACCTCCCAACAGAGCTCGAAACCGCACATCAAATCGAAACTCCCGTCGATGAAGTCCCACAAAATCAAGCACTGTGCAGACGGTCTTTCCCTCCCGCTTCCGTAATCCCCGTCCGAGTTGTTGCAGAAAAAGGGTTCCACTTTCGGTGGGGCGCAACATCAACAAGGCGTCCACGGCCGGCACATCAACTCCTTCGTTGAACAAATCCACCGAAAACACCACACGCATGCGTCCCGCTCGCAAACCCTCGAGCGCCTCCCGCCGCTGCGTCTCGTGGGAGTCCGCGCTAATCGCCACCGAGGCAATCCCTGCGCAATTGAAGACGTTCGCCATAAACTGCGCATGCCGCACACTCACGCAAAAACCAAGCGCCCGCATATCTTCAAGATCGCCCACGCGTTTCACCAACTCCTGAACAACAAAGTGCGCCCACGCATCGGTCGCCGTGTACAAGTCGGTGAGTTTTTCCACATCGTAACCGACGCCCCTTTTCCACGGGATCTCCTCAAGGCGCATCCCATCGTGCACGCCAAAATAATGAAAGGGTGTGAGATGCTGTTGAGAGATGGCATCCCACAGGCGGAGTTCGGCGGCAATGCGGTCCTCAAACCAACCGAGGATAGACTGACCATCCGCGCGTTCCGGAGTGGCCGTAAGCCCAAGTAATTCGACAGGCCGCAGGTGCTCGAGCAACGCCCGATAGGTAGCCGCCGCGGCGTGGTGAAATTCATCCACGATCACGAAATCAAAATGGTCCGGGGCCATTCGTTCCAGCTGCGCCGCGTGCAGGGTCTGAATCGATGCAAACACGTGCTCAAACCGTGCGGGACTCCGGCCAGCCACCCAGGTTTCTCCAAAGATTGGATCCCGGAGCACATGACGAAACGTGGCCTGGCTTTGCTCCAAAATCTCACGCCGATGCGCCACAAAAAGGAGCCGACTGCGTTTTAAAACGCTCCGCTGCCGCGCATAGTCAACTGCTGCCATGACGGTTTTTCCGGTCCCAGTTGCGGAAACAAGCAGGTTGCGGTGACGGCCGCAGACGCGCGCAAGGGCTATCTGCTCCAACAGTCTTTCTTGAAACGGTTTCAGTTCGACAGCAATCGGACTGAGCACAACCCGCGCTTCCTCGCGGCATACCTGCCGGGTCTGCTCGCCAAACTCCGCCGGATCGTAGGGCTTGAAATCCCGATTCTCCCAGTATGACTCAAAAACGGCCCGGACTTTCTCCAACACATCCGGATTTCGCGCGCCCGAGACGCGCACATTCCACTCCAAGCCGCTGAGCTGTGCCGAGTGTGTAAGATTGGAAGATCCGATGTACGCCGTCGAATATCCTGTCGCACGCTCAAAAAGCCATGCTTTCGCATGCAAACGTGTCATCGACACATCGTAGGAGACGCGGATTTCCGCGCCCAAATCGGCAAGGCGATCCAAGGCTTCGCGCTGCGTGGAACCGGTGTACGTCGTTGTCAGCACGCGAATCCGTCCTCCCCTTTTGATGTGCTCCTCAAGGGGTTTGAGCATGGGAAGAATCCCGGTGAGGCGGATAAACGCCATCACTAAATCAATACGCCGGGCGGAATCGATTTCCGCGACGAGTTGGTGCCCCACGCGGGGCTCACCGGGCGAATTGGTAAGCAATGTGGTGTCAAGTAGGGGAATAAGAGGTTCGCGAATTTCAACCGGAGTGCCGTCCGGATGCAGTGCATGAATGCTTCGCAAGAGGGAGCCACCGTCCACCGGGGCCTCCCCTTCTAAGTCGAGTCTCTCATTTAACCTCATGAGGTGCGAGAGAAGCGCCTTGGAAAGTTCCAACCCAGCGCGGGCCCGTTCGGGTTTTGGCAGGGAATCCAGCGCGCTCTCAATGTGTCGGCTTAGATGAAGCGCCATGCGGTTCGGGATTTCCGCGGGATGCAATGGCTCCGTGTGAACCGTGCGTTCGTCGAGTGCGGCGAGTTGCTTTTGCAGGCCGACCGTGAGCAGTTGCTCGTAAAGACCGTGCGACAGGTTCATGAAATTTGAAGCGGCAGCCATTTGTTGACAAACGCGTGGTCTGTTGGCGCGAGCGCCATCCCGCAGAGCTCCCCAAACGTGACCCAACGGATCTCTGCATGCTCAAGGCACTCGGGTTCCCCCTCGATGTGCACAGGTACAAAGACAATGAGAAACTCTGAACCCGAGTCTGCAATAGCTCCCCATGGAGGGCCGACGGTAGCGACTAACACCCCGAGCTCCTCTCTCAATTCACGCGCAACCGCTTCTTCGTCGGATTCTCCGGACTCGCATTTTCCGCCGGGAAACTCCCACAGACCGCCATGACGTTTGTGCAAGGCTCGGCGGCAAACCAACAAACGATCGTTCCGGATAATTACAGCGGCCATCACGCGGACTCTGTCGGGGGCGGACATGGGAAACATGTTGCGGAAGACGGCGTGCGACCCCAGGTAAAAATTCGGTAGGTTCATCCGGTCGGCATCGCCTCCGGGCCCCGTGATGGTAAGAAACGGGAAACTCTGGAGGGGCGGCCGTTTCCGATCCGGACACCTCGTGAAACCAGTCCAACCAGTCCGCGGTTTCCGCGCGCCAGCCCGCTCGAACCCGGACGCTCTTCCCACAGGCTCACGGAGTGGATCCAGCTTCCTCCAGCGGCACCAGGGTCCACGCGTCGTTTTCCGCGCAGCGTACGATCGAAATCCGGTAGCTTCTGCGGAATTGGAGGAGGTTCGCGTCGGCAAACAACTTTTGAAGAACCTCCACCAGGATGTTCGCTTCCTCCCGCCCCTCCACCGGGCGCCGCTTGATCACATTCACCGCAACCTTCGCGAACTTTGCGTAGAAAAACTCTCCCCCGACCTGCACCACTTTCCAGCCCGCATTCCGCGGAAGGCCGTCCCCGTTGTCAGCCCCCAGCATGATGCAGGCTCCGGTTTCCGTGGGAATCACCTTTGCGACACGGGTGCGTCCCTGCCGGCGTTGCTGATACCGCATCAACTGGTAGTCCACCCGTTCCCGAAGGGCCGCCGCAAACACCTCCCCGTGCCGCGGATTCGGGCCCGTGTAGAGGAACACGCCCCTGCCGGAATCGTAGGCAAACCACCGCGAGGGCTCTTCCTTGTTTCCCCCAACCCACGCGTGGATCGGATTCTCCAGCACATACCGCAGGAGGATGTCCTCGGCGCAGTGCGCGATGTCCTCCACACGCGTTCCCACTACATCGAACCGGTTAGCCTCCCTCGAAAAATGCGTTCGAAAGTACCGGGCGATCTCCCGGACCGGCATCCCGGATGTCAGGCATCCTTCATCCAGCAGGGAACGGAGCACCACCATCTTGAAGGACTTGGTCATCGCCGTGGTCTCGACTTCTTTCAAAAATTCACCGCACTCAGCCTCCACCTCGACTTCCTCCGTGGTGAGTCCATCCAGCGTCCGGAGAACTCCATACCAGCTGCCCCAAGTGGAGCGCCGCAGGTAATGAGCCGCGCAGAAGCGGCCCTGGCGATCCAATTCCGGAAGCGTGGGACGGCGCCCCATCAGCTTCCTCAGATCCCGAAAGGCTTCCGCCAGTAAAACTTTCTGTGTCGCTCCCGCTTTTACGACCTGTTCGAGTTTCTCGACGGCGAGTTCCTCGATCTCGATTTCGATCCCAGCGGGAAGCCTCGGCGGGCGCTGCCCGCGCATCATCTGCCGCAACTCTCCGAGTGCGCGCCGCGGAGCCTCCACATCGTCGTCCTCCAACCCCACAAGGAAAGGCAGTTTGAATTCCGCGTTTCGGTGGTTCCCTATCAGGTCGATCACCGTCAGACGCTCCTTCCCCTCTGAAAGCCGCAGCCCGCGCCCGAGCTGCTGCAAAAACACCGTCATGGACTCGGTCGGTCTCAAGAACAGCACCAGATCCACGCACGGGATATCCACGCCTTCATTGAACAAATCGACAGTGAAGAGAATGGCCAGATCGCCCTTCGAAAGCCGCGCAACCGCCGTCGCACGGTCCTCGGCATTCGATTTGGAGTGAAGTGCCAGGGCCGCGATCCCCGCAGATTGAAAGGCTTTCGCCATCGCCTCCGCGTGTTCGATCGAAACACAGAAACCAAGGGCTGCCCGGCTCGGGTGCGCCCGGTAATGCGAGAGAATAAGCGTGGTGCGCCGCGGATCCCGATAACGTTCCGAGAGCCGCACGGCATCGTAGCGTGTGCGGCTCTTGTTTAATAAATCCGAGCCGTACTCGATGACATCGGAAATTCCGTAGTACCGAAACGGGCATAACCAACCGAGGGAGATCGCTTCAAAAAGCCCGACTTCATACGCGACGTTTCCTTCGCAAATCGCGTAGATGTCGCGATTGTCAGCCCGGTAGGGCGTCGCCGTCAGTCCGATTAAAAATTGCGGAGCCAGCCGCTCGATGACCCGGGTGTACGAGGGGGCCGCCGCGTGGTGGAACTCGTCGATGACCACATAGTCAAACCGGCTCAGTTCGGCCTCCTCTAGAACCCGCGCACGCGAGAGCGTTTGGATCGTTGCAAAGACCAGATCGCGGTCGATTTCGTACCGGTCGCCCGTCACAAGTCCGACCGACCGGCTGCGATGTACCGCCCGAAAGGCATCGGCCGCTTGGAGCAATAATTCCTCGCGGTGTGCGATGAAAAGTACCCTCTGGAATTCGCGCGAATCCAATGCGGCCAGCCATGTTTTACCGAGTCCGGTCGCTGCAATGACCAGCGCCCGTTTTTCCCCCTCCTCGCGCAGTCGTGCGAGTTCGGCAAGCGCGAGCGCTTGAACGGGACGCGGCTCGATGAGGCCGGGAATCGGAACGGCTTCCTGCACCCGCCCAGTCTCCAACACCCGCGAAGCGGCGTACGCGTCGATCCACGTGGGAGTCACGGGGTGCGCATGCTCGGATCGGAAAAGGGCATCGAATTCGCCGAGCAATTCCTCCATCGGATGGCCGTAATCGGTCGCACGAATCGACCACGTCCATTCGACTCCGTCCATGAGACCGGATCGCGATACATTCGACGAACCCACAAAAGCGCAGCCCTCTCCATTCCCGCGGTCGAACACGTACGCCTTCGGATGAAACGCACGGTTGGGGTGGCTGAAGGCACGCAGCTCGATGTGGCCCGGCAGACGAATCAACCGCTGAAGCGCCTCCGGTTCGGTCACCTGCAGGTAATCGGTAGTCAGAAACCGGATGGACACGCCGCGCAAAAGAGCGCACCGCAAGGCTCCCTCGAGAAGATCCAGCCCGGACTCGAGCACGAACGAGACGGCGATGGACGCGCTCAGGCACCCGGCAAGTTCCCTCCGCAAGGCATCGAGCAAACGGCTCCGCCCGCCCGAGTGAAGGCGCACGGGATGGGGCGCGTTTTGTGAAAGAACCGTTCCCCGCGAGAAACCGCCGCGCTCGGATGCCCTGCGCCGGACCGCTGCGGCAATCTCGCCGGGCGTGATCCCGGCGCGTTCCGCAATCCGGCTCAACACCGCGTGCAGATCGGCAATTTCGTCGACGATAGCGGTCCGGCGCTCGGAGAGAAGGGCCTCGTACACCTCGGTGCTTTCCTCCACGAGTTTGCGGGCAAGCAGGAGGTCCAGCTCGGATTTGGAGGAGGAAAACTCCACGTCGAGAGACTGGCCGCGCGCAGCCGCAATCTGCACGATCCCGTCACGAATCAGTTTTCGATAGCGCGATTCTCCCTTCATGCCGGAAACGCGGGCGCAGCCTGGGACCAGTAATCCGCCTTGGAAGGAATGACCCACCGCACGCCGCCCCGCGGGTCCGGAACATCGCCGGCGTACCGGGGAATTAAATGCATGTGGAGGTGCATCACCGTTTGTCCAGCGGCGGCGCCATCGTTGACCCCGATTGTGTACCCGTCCGGGGCGTGCATTGCGTCGAGCAAACTCCGGGCCTGTGAAAGCAGGCTCCACAAGGCCGCGATCTCCTCGCCAGTGACGCCGGAAAGGGACGCGATGTGGCGCCGGGGGACGATCAGCGTATGTCCGTTTGAGACGGGAAATCCGTCCCGGAGGGCCATTCCATGCGGATTTTCAGCGAGAATCGCGGAGGCTTCGGGCCGGCAAAACGGGCAGATGGGTACGGGCTCTGGCATGGGGTGGGGCGCGATAAGACTGCGGAAAAATGATCCCGCTCTAAGGCGCATTGCGGGTCTTGATATTCCAGAGACGGAGCGTTTAACAGTCCCGCGTGCGGTTGAGCAAACCGTGGGCACGGCTTGGGCATTCTTTGCCGCGCGTCACGGATCCTCGAATGCCAACCATCACCGTTTGGAAACCTCGCCGACCGCCCGCGGCCGCGTGACCACCGCGAGCAGGTGCTGAGCGCGGGTGACTCCCTGAACGTGCGTCAGCGCCTTGTAGGCGTTCTGCGCGGCATCCTGCCAGTCCGGCAATCCGACCAAAATAACTCCCCGGCGCTCGAGCCCCTTGGCCTGATTGATCGACACGGCCGTCACGGCATCGATGCGGGTGCCCTCGAGCCCGTTTTGGTAGTTCACCCCGTGGCTTCTGCCCTGCGCGATCCAAGACGGCACGCCAAAGCTGGTCGGGTACAGCACCAGAATATCGGACAAACGCGCCATCTCCCCCTGTACCCAGCGCGACACAATCCGCGCGACCACCGCGCCCTCCTCCGATTCGGACACCCCGGTGTAGAATTCCGGCTCGGGGCCGGAGGGAAGCACGCTCGCCCCCGCTCGCATGTCCTGCAACAGCCCTGCGGTGTGTTCACACCGCAAGGTCGCGAAATACCGCACCAGCGGACGCGAGTAACGCAGGGGATGAGTCAACCGCACCGAAACGGGTTGCAGCAGCGCATTGCGCAACGCCGCAGGATCAAAGTCGCCCCCGCGTAAAACAAGCCGCTGCATGGCATCGTGAAAAATCGCTATCGGCGCCTCCGCACCCGAGCGCAGGAGCCGAAAATACACCGACCACCAACCGGGGCCCGGCAACGCGGCATCGGGATCCGGATGTGTGTTGTGATCCTGCGCCTCATCCACCACCAGCGCATCAAACGGTGCCTCAAAATCCGGCGCGCTCACGCGCTTTGCCAGCGCGCCGGGCAGCGTTTCATCGTAGTACCGGGTGCGCTCCTCCCGGTCCGCAAACGGGGGATGGGGGCGCTCAAGGAGCCACTCCGCAAGGCTCCCGTAACTCCGCACCACAATCTGGTCCGAGATGCGCGCGCAGATGATTTTCAACCACCTCTCCAGCGACAAGTTATAGCACAAAAACAAAACCCTCCGCCCAAGCGCGGCCCAGCGTTTGGCCACTTCGAGAGCAATCCACGTTTTGCCCGTGCCGGGGCCGCCCCGGAAGATCAACTGATCGTGGTCGGAGAGGGCATCCAGCACCTCGAACCTCTCCTGTGTTTGGCGCTCCAGGATCTGATCCGCAAAATCCAGCGTCTGCCGGCTCGCGGCGTCAGATGTGTGGTTCCAATAGGCGGATTCAAAGACCCTGCGCGCCTCCTCCAGGGAAGGATGGCGAGGCCGTGCCATGTTTTTTTTCCACCATGCGGCAAAATCTTTGAGGTCGGTCTGATCCAGCACCCGGGCCCGCGGCTGGCCCGCGAAAACAAGTTGAGAAGTCGGGAGACAGGCATCCGGCAGGGCAAGCGCCGAGCCTACAAAGGGGAGCGTCACATGGAGCATTTCTGCCTGTTGTTGGAGCAGGGAAAGCACGCCGTTCCATTCGCGATCGAGTTGGACAAACGGGTTCTCGCCGTCCGCCGTGGTCCAGACTCCCGTGGCCGGGTCCGGGGCGGGTTCCCCCGGTTTGGCTTCCACCACGAGAATGTGGCCGTCGGGGCCCTGAACGAGAAAGTCACCCTCGCGCCAGACCCCGTGGTCTATCCGGTACGAAAAGCCCCAGCGGATGAAGAAGCCATCTCCAAGGGGGTGCCAGAGTTCGGCGGTTTTTCGTTCGCTGAGGGCGGCCTCGGCAGGGG
>JBILWF010000695.1:0-2588 GCA_044370075.1 Chthoniobacteraceae bacterium
GTGTCGCGCGCCACAAAGCGTCGACAAAGCCGCGCGTCGTGAGGCGCTCCATGAACGCGGCGTAGGCCCCGACCCCCGGCAAGATGATGTGTGTGGCGCCCTCGAGGTCCTGCGGCGCGCGGGCGTGAACGTGCTCAACCCCGAGGTGGGTCAGGGCGTTCGAGACGCTGCGGACGTTCCCCGCGTCTAGGTCGATGAGCGCGACAGTAGGGGCCATGGACTGCGACCATAGTCGCGGCGCGGGGGTAGGTCAATGTAGGACCGTGCGCGCTCAGTGCGCCTTTTGGGCGACCGCCTGGTTGAGCGCGGCGACCTCGGGGTGCGCTTCGAGCCAGCGCGCAACTTGCAGCCACGGTAAGGCGTGGGTCGCGGTCCCGAGAGCCGCGTCGACCGCACGCACGAACGCGAGGTCCTCGGGCGTGTCGACGGTCCATCGGAGCGCCGCATAGTCGCTTTCGGCCTGCACGTTGACGCGCTCGAACAGGTCGGGGCGCTCGGCGTGGATGAACCATGTGACGTGCTCTCGGCTGGGTCGACTGGTTGCGGCGCGGTCGAGCCGGGCGAGGGTGTCGACCGGCATCGCCTCGACGTCGAGACCGCGCGGGAACGTTCGCGGGTGCACAGTGCTCGCGTAGTCCGCAGCGGGCGCTTGCAGGAGCGTGCGAACCACGGCGTCGGCGACTTCGGTGTCGACGAGCGGGCAGTCGGCCGTGCTGCGGACGACGATGTCTGCGCGCGTCTCACGGGCAGCCAGCACGAAGCGGCTGAGCACGTCGTGCTCGTCGCCGCGAACGCAGCGCACACCGAGCTGCTCGCACAGCGCGGCGACGGGCGCGTCGGTCGACAAGTGCGTTGTCGCGACGACCACCTCGCTCGCTGTGCGCATCGCGCGGAGCCTCTCGAGCTGGCCCGCGAGCATGGGACGCCCCCCCACGTCCGCCAGGATCTTGCCTGGCAGGCGCGTCGAGGTCATCCGCGCCTGGACGACGACGACGACTCGGCTCACGGCGCGTCGCTCGACGCGACCTCGGGCTCGCGCCGCCAAGTCCGCCGCGTGCGACCGTCGGGCTGAAGCGCGCTCATCATGGGCACGAAGCCTGCGCGGGCGAACGCAGCCTCGCTCGCGAGGTTACCCGCGAAGACGAACGCGTCGACCGGACCCCAGCCCATCGCGTCCAGGTGTCGACAGGCGGCCTCGATGCATTGTGCCGCGAGGCCCTGACCTCGACTCTCGGGCGCGATGACAAGCCCAATGAGCGAGCGCCGTGGCGCATCATCTACCTGCTCGAGCGTCGCCGTGACGTAGCCCACGCGCTGGTCGCCCCGCTGCGCGACCCATACTCGCGCGAACTCCGCGAACGGGTCGGGGAGCTCATCGATGCTCAGGGGCCGACAACGGTTTGAGACGGCCACGCTCTCGGGCAGGTTGCGCAGGGACAGCACCCACGCGAGGTCTTCGACGCGTGCCGGCCGAAGGTGCAGCGCCGAGATGTCGGGGGCGCGCGCAAGCTCGCGCAGGGCCTCGACGACCGGCACCAAGCTCATCGCCGCGTCGATGACGCGCAGGCCCGCGCGCTGCGCCGCGGCAAGCCCGTTCGGAGCGTCCTCGGCCGCCAGCGCATCCGAGGCCTCGCAGCCGGCATGAGCCAGCGCGCGCCGATATACGGCGGGGTGGGGCTTGCTCGCGACGAGGCCCGTCGTGTCGTGCACCGCGGCAACGGGGCCCAGTCCAGCGCGCTCGAGCGCGCGGCGAACCCACGGCGCGGGCGCCGCCGAGACCACGTGCACGTCGACCCCGAGCGTGTGGGCCTCGCGCAGCAGGTCGTACGCGCCCTCGCGCGGCGACACGGCTTCCTCGTACGCGATCTCGACCCGGGCGCGGTAGTCGCGCAACAAGGCTTCGAGCGGTGGCTTGAGCCCGTGCGCGGCCTTGAGGTGCGCGACGATCTCCGGCAGGGCAGGGCCATTGAGGGCTTCGAACTCCTCACCCGAGGGCGCGCCGCCGTGCGCCTCAAGGAAGCTCGCGTAGGCCACCGCGAGTGCGGGGAGGCTGTCGACGAGGGTGCCGTCGAAGTCGATGAGGAGCGCGCGGCGGGTCACGACCAGTCCCCATCGCGCAGCCCTTCGCCGATGCGAAGCGCGCGGGTGGCGCGTCGGCCCTCGATCTCTGCGAGGCGTCGAGGGTGCACGCCGAGCGGCTGGTTGCCGGGTCGGAGGATCTCGAGGTTCTCACCCTCAACGAGCATTTCCCCCACAGCGACGGGGCGCGTGACCTGTACGCCGCGCCGCGCGTATGCGGCGAGCTCGCGCTCCGCCTCAAGCACGACCTTCTCCCCCGTGCCGCGGAGCTGCTCGACCGCACGCAGGCCGCGCACCATGTCAGCGAGCTCGTCCGGCGTTACGGCGAAGGCGTGGTCTGGACCGGGCAGGCGTCGGTCGAGCGTGAAGTGCTTCTCCACCACGCATGCGCCGAGCGCGGCGGCGGCGATGGGCGCGTGCGTGGGGTGCAGGCTGTGGTCCGAGAGACCGACAGGCAGGCTGAAGCGCGCGCGCAGAGTCTCAATCGCGCGCAGGTTCATCGCTTCGGG
>JBILWF010000642.1:0-2588 GCA_044370075.1 Chthoniobacteraceae bacterium
GAAGTTGCTGGGGGTGCCCACAAGCCCCCTGCCAAAATGCCTCTGCCAGATGCGGTTGACCATGACGCGTGCCGTGAGCGGATTCCTTGAACTCGCAATGGCGTCGGCCAGCTCGCGCCTGCCGCTCCCGTGTGTGAACTTTTGCGGCTCGCCCTCGCACAGAACGCGCAAAAAGCGCCGCGGCGCCACATCGCCCTTGCGCGCGGGATTGCCGCGGATGAACACCTGCATGTCGGCGGGGGCTGCATCGGTAATGACATGGGCCACCGGATACATCGGCGGCGCCTCTTTGCGCGCCTGTTCCATCACGGTTTTGATTTCGGCGCACTTCTGTTGTTCCTCCCCGGTAAGAACTCCTTCAATTTCCTTGTCGGAAGGTCTCAAGAATCCTTTGTCGCCCATGAAGGGTGCCAGAAACGCCTCGGCCTGTTTCATCTCCGCGGAGCGTGAGGCTTCCTTGGGTCTTGGAAGGTCCGAGGGCGGGCCGAAGTAGACGGCAAACTGGACGCTTCCGGGTGCGTTTCCCGCGAGACCCACCTTGGCGCGGAAGCGCGTGTAGCCTTCGGGCAGGTCGTAGGTGATCTCGGCGAAGGCGTGCGTTCCCAGCCCGTATGCAAAGGTTTGCGCGCCGATTCGCAGCGGGCCCCCGTTGAAACTCGCGTTCACCTTGACCGTGGAGTACGCGGTGCGCGCATTTTTCCAACTCAGGTCTGTGAGTCTCTTTTCGCCCGCGGGGCCGGTTAGGCGGGGTTCGCACCAAATTCCGTGGTCGCTGTTGATGCCGTCTCCGGCATCGGTGACCACGAGTACGAGTTGGCGCGCACCGGTGATGTCCAGATCCACATCCGCAGAGCGGGCGTCGCCCTGAATGATGGCGCTTTTGAACTTCGCCTGCTGGGGCTGTTCCGGAAGAACACCGCCGCGTGGGGGGCGGGGTTGTCCGTCCCGTTTTTCCAGCGCGGACTCCAGCGCCCTTTGCACGGATTCCGCAGCGGCAACCACCCCGCGCGGGATTTCCAAGGGGCCGCCCGGTGGGGAGTTCGGGGCGGACGCGGCGACCACGTCAAACCAGGGTTTGAGCGCGGGAAATTTGTCGTGGTTTTTCTTGTCGGCAGCTTCGGCCCATTGTTTGAGCAGCGGTTCGAGGAGATTTTCTTGCCTTGCGATTTCGGCGAGGGATCGCGGTGTCTTTAACGTCCCGCCCCCGGTCTGTTTCCATAAGGCCAGCAGGTACCGGCTTGCCTCCGCAATGCGGGCTTCGGCGACGCGATTCTTGCTTTCGGAGAGGATTTTTTTGAGTTGGGCTTCCAGCTCCTGGATTTTCTTCTGGGCTGCGTTGTAGGTTTTTACGTCTTCCTCCGGGGCGAGCGGCGCGTTGAGCAGTTTGGAACTCTGGAAGACTCCCGCGAGGGAATAGTAGTCTTGGGTGGGAATGGGGTCGAATTTGTGGTCGTGGCAGCGCGCACACGAAACGGTCAGGCCCAGAAAACCGCGGGTGAGCGTGTCGATGCGGTCGTCGAGTTCGTCGGCGGCCGCCTTCGCGGCGTCGGAGTTTTTGTAATACACTGCCCCGAGGCCGAAAAATCCAAGGGCCGCAATTTGATGCCTGTTTTGCTCCACAATCCCTTCGCACTGGTCCACGGCGATTTGGCGGCGCACGAATTCGTTGTAGGGCATGTCGGCGTTGAGCGATTCGATAACCCAGTCGCGGTACCGGAACCCACTGTCGTTGGGTTTGACGCCAAAGGTGTGTGCCTGGTCCTCTGCGTAGCGCGCGACATCCATCCAGTGGCGCGCCCACCGCTCGCCGTACTGGGGAGAGGCCAGCAGGCGGTCGACCACGCGGGAGAAGGCTTCGGGCGTGGTGTCCGCTTCAAACGCGGCCACCTCCTGCGGCGTGGGGGGCAGTCCCGTGAGATCAAAAGTGGCCCGCCGGATCAGTTCCCGCTTGGTGGCGGGTGCCACGGGTTGGAGGCCCTGTTTTTCGAGGGTTGCGAGGATGAACCGGTCCACGGCGTTCCTTGCCCATGCGGCGTTACGCACCTCCGGCGGATCTGCCTTCGTTGGCTGTTGAAAAGCCCAATGCCTCCGCCCTTTTTCGATGTCGAGGGTGGGGGCCGCGGCGGAGGATTCCCGCGTGTCGGTGCGTGGATCGACCGCTCCGGAATCAATCCATTGGATAAAATGATCGATGACCTCCTGGGAGAGCTTTTTTTTGGGAGGCATCTCCGGTGACTGGTGCTTGAGCGCGGCAACCAGCAGGCTTTCCGCCGATTTTCCGGGAACGAGGGCCACGCCGGATTCGCCTCCGCGCAGGAGTCCTTCCCGTGTGTCGAGCCGCAGGCCGCCTTTGATTTTTTTTGCCTCCTCGGAGTGGCACTCGTAGCACTCTTGCACGAGCACGGGACGGATTTTTTTCTCAAAGAATTCCGCCTCTCCCGCGGGGGGCGCGGCGGCGAACCCAGCCAGGGGCGAGAGCATCCCGGCGAGTACTGAGGACAGGAAGGGCGGGACGTAGAGGGAGCGGCTCATGGGATGGGGAGGCGCCTCTCCGCACAGGGGAGCGGCGGGGGGCGGTTTATTCTCGG
>JBILWF010000643.1:0-2585 GCA_044370075.1 Chthoniobacteraceae bacterium
GCCTTTCACTTTGGTTGTGGAACTCCCTGCCCGACTCGGAACTCTGCGCCCTCGCTAAAAAAGGCACGCTCCACCTCCCCGAGACGCTTCATCAGCAGGTGGAGCGCCTCCTCAATGACCCCAAAGCAGACCGGTTTATCAGCGACTTCTTGGACCAGTGGCTGGATCTGCGCAAGTTGGACGCCTCCCGGCCCGATTCACGGCTTTATCCCGAGTTCCGCGCACATCTGCGGCACAGCATGCCTGCGGAAACCCAAAGCTTTTTCCGGGAACTGATCGCGCACGATCTGAGCGTGACTCATGTGGTGGCCTCGGATTTTGCAATGCTCAACCAGGGACTGGCAGAACACTACGGGATCCAGGGAGTGGTGGGCTCTGTGATTCGGCGGGTGGCCCTTCCCCCCGAGAGCCGGCGCGGCGGGTTGTGGACGCAGGCCAGTGTGCTGAAGGTGACAGCGAATGGGACCACCACCTCGCCGGTGACGCGCGGGGTCTGGGTCAATGAGCGGATCCTCGGCAATCCGATCCCGCCGCCGCCGCCGAGCGTTCCGGCGATCGAGCCGGACACGCGCGGTGCCACGACCATCCGCCAGCAACTCGACAAACACCGCTCGGATGAGAACTGCGCGGCCTGCCATGCCAAAATTGATCCCGCGGGATTCGCCTTGGAGAGCTTCGATGTGATCGGCGGATTGCGAGAGCGGTACCGTTCGCTCACCACCGGCGACACGCTCATGCATTTCCACTTCGATTCCGGCTTTCAGCCGCGCGTGCGCCTCAACCACCCCGTCGATGCCTCTGGTCAACTCCCCACGGGCGAGCACTTTCAAAACCTCACCGAGTTCGAGGCGCTCCTACTGCAATCCCCGGAAAAACTCGCGGCCAACCTGGTCCGTCAGTTCCTGATGTATGCCACGGGTAGCGAGGAGTGTTACTCCGACCGTCGCGAAGTCGATCGCATCGTGGCCGCGACGGCTTTCAACCAATACGGGGTGAGATCGTTGATCCATCAAATCGCCCAGAGTCCGCTGTTTCTGCGCAAGTGATCGGCGTCCCGAGAGCTTTAGCGCGCCCCGCGACGATACCGCGCGCGCGGGCTGCGGAAACCGAGCGAAAAGCAATTTCTTGCCAGTTGGATGGAACCGAATCGGCACAGACGCTGGCGGGGACGATCCGCTTGAAGCTGCTCAAAATCGGGGCGGTGATCGTGCGCAACACGCTACGGATCCGGTTGCTGCTGAGCAGCGCCTACCCCTACCAAGGGCTGTTCGCACAAGTGACCCACGCGCTGCGGCTTTGAGGGCCCAAAAGGCGCTGCCCCGGTGCCGTAAGAGCGGATGGGGGTCGGATGCACTCGGCCCCGGATCCACGCCGGAGCCTTCCAAAGCACCCAAAAATGCCGAGCGATCCATCGCCCCCCCGTGCGGGAGGAACGAACTTCATACGAAACTCACCCGCATCCTCCCTGCTGAGCCACCCCGGGACCCGCTTCGTCTCCATCGCTCAACTCCAAGGCGAGGGCAACTCCCCCGCCCCCAGACGCTGCCAACCACACACGCCTCACCACCCCCGCAAACGCCGGTGCGCCGTGGGGGTCACCCCCGTCCTCCGCCGAAAGTGCTGCGTAAAACTGCTCGCGTCCACAAACCCACACCGCTGCGCGATCTCCGAAACACTCTCCGTCGTGTCCTCCAACAACCGCGTCGCCGCCACCACCCGCGTCATCAACAAAAACTCCTGCGGTGCCACCCCAAACGCCGAATCAAACCGACGCTGCAACTGGCGCAACGATTGCCCGCACCGGCGTGCCACCTCCGCAATCACCAGCGGCTTCGCAAAGTCCCGCCGAATCAATTCCACCGCCTTTGACACCGCCTGAAACACCGGCAACTGCCGCTCCCATTCTCCCGGCCGCCTCAAAATGCCCATCACCCCGGCCACACGCCCTTGCCGGTCCATCATCGGCAGCTTGATCACGTGATACCAGTCCGGCAGCCCCTCCACGTCCCACCACAACTCGATCCTCTCAATCCGCTTCTCTCGCCCCTCGAGCAACCGCCGATCATCTCGCACGTACCCCTCCGCCATACCCCGCGGATTGATGTCATGATCCGTGCGTCCAATGAACTCAGAGGCGTCGCTCATTTCATATCGCCGCAACAGATTCCGGCTCGCAAACATGAGATACCCCTCCCGGTCCTTGGCAAAGAAATGAACATCCGGAATATGTTCAAAAAGCCCATGAAAAAGGCTCTCTGAACTCATTTCAGCCAGCCATGCGTCGCGCCTTCTCACCCAACGCTCCACCTCCAGGGCCGAACGCTTGGGCAAAATTACCGGACGTAGATGCGTCGCTTTTCGCATGGTTTTTGTCGTCACCGTAATTCCCGTGTCCTGCTAAAAACAAACCGAATCTAGCCGCCCCCCAACTCCTCGGGCTTCCCGCTGAAAAGCACGCCAGGCCAGCAGAGCCCTGCCCCCCCCTCTTCGCCATGAACCCGGTCAGTCGAAAAACCTTTCTGACTCACGCCTCCCAAGGTCTGGGAGGGATTGCCCTCGCCACCCTGCTCCAGCCTCGCGCCTCC
>JBILWF010000060.1:0-8511 GCA_044370075.1 Chthoniobacteraceae bacterium
CGGCGTGGGAACCGCGTTGAATCGAGGGCGTGTGGGGTGTTTTGGTGCGCGGGGTGGCCTTGTTTTTCGGGCGGGTTGTGAAGGAGGCGTTCTCCGTTGGGGATACTGCAATCAGAGCAGGTTGGCGAGCGCGCCCGGAAGCTCGGGAAACTCGAAGCGGAAGCCGTGTTCTGTGGCGGCGGCGGGGAGGACGCGTTTGCTGTCGAGCAGTTCGTGGGAAAACTCGCCGGCGAGGCGGATGGCCCACGCAGGGGCGTGGAAAAAGGCGGGGCGTCGCAGTTGCCGGGCGAGGGCGCGGGTGAAGGCGGCGTTGCGCTCGGGCCATGGGGCGGTGCCGTTGACGGGGCCGCGGACGGCGAGGTTTTCGGCGGCGAAGAGAAAGAGCCGGGCAAGGTCTTCGACGTGGATCCAGGACATCCACTGGGTGCCCGGGCCGAGGCGTCCGCCGAGTCCCCAGCGGAACAGCGGGGCCATGACGCCGAGGGCGCCTCCGCGCCGTGCGAGGGCGATGCCGGTGCGCAGGAGGACGACGCGGGAGCGCTGGACGGCGGTGGCCTCGGCCTCCCAGGCGCGGGTGGTTTCCGCCAGAAAGCCGTTGCCGCCGGGGGAGGTCTCGGTGAGTTCGGTGTCGCCCGAGTCGGGGTAAAAGCCGATGGCCGAGCCCGAGACGAGGACCTCGGGTGGGGTGGCGGCCTGCGCGATGGCTTCGGCCACGGCGCGGGTGCCCTCGATGCGACTGCCCGTGATGCGGCGTTTTTTGGCGGGGGTCCAGAGGCCGAGGACGCTTTCGCCGGCGAGGTGGATGAGGGCGTCGCATCCGGAGATGTCGGGCGGTTCGGGCGCGGCGAAGAGGCGCAGGGTGCAGCCCGGGATGGTGCGCTGGAGGGAGCGGGAGAAGGCTATGATTTCGTGGCCGCGGCGGAGGGCAATGTCCACGATGTGTCTGCCTATCAATCCGCTGGCGCCAGTAATGCCAATGTTCACGGGGTTAATCTAACCGCGAATGCGTTTGAAACAAACCCGAACCCGGTGGAGGCGGTTCGGGCGCAGCATTGGGCGTCCCGGGACGTTCCCGGCCGGTATTTGTCATCGCCCGGTACCGGCAAGAAAGAGGCCGCAGGATTAGTTTGGGTTTGACGCTTCTGAAGACTTGAAGCAACCTCCGCCCCCTTTCGCATGCGTCACACCATTTCGGTTTTGGTTGAAAATAAATTCGGGGTGTTGACCCGTATAGCCGGCATGTTCAGCGGGCGCGGGTTTAACATCGACACCCTCAACGTGGGGCCCACGCTGGATCCTTCCACATCCCGCATGACCATCGTGGTGCGGGGCGATGACACGGTCTTGGAGCAGGTCACCAAGCAGCTGCGTAAACTCATTGATGTGATCGAGGTGCAGGATTTTCACGAAGACCAGTCCGTCGACCGGGAACTGGTTTTGATGCGGGTGAACGTGGACAGCGCCTCCCGTGCCGAGGTCATGCAAGTGTGTGATATTTTCCGGGCCAAGATTATTGATTTGCAGCGAAAAAATCTCTCGATCGAGATTACGGGCGATGAGGGTAAGATTAGCAAATTTATCGCCCTGATGGCGCCCTTCGGAATTGCCGATTTGACGCGGACCGGGCGTGTGGCGCTCGCGCGGCGTGCGGAGTAAACGCCCCGCCCGCCGGACGTTTTTTCCTCCGCAGACGCCGATTTTTCCGCACGGATTCTTTTTTGCTATCCCCCCGACTGCTTCTTCAACCACCAACCAAACCCTGATTTATGGCTGTTAAAATCTACACTGACAAAGACGCTGACTTGAAAGTTCTGAAAGGCAAAACCGTGGCTGTGCTTGGGTTTGGATCCCAGGGACATGCCCACGCCCTCAACTTGAAGGAGTCCGGCGTGAAGGTCATCATTGGATTGTATCCCGGGAGTCAGTCCCGCCGCGTGGCCGAGGAGAAGGGCTTTCAGGTGGTGGACACCGCGGAGGCGGTGCGGCGCGGGGACGTGATTTTCGTGGCGCTGCCCGACACCAAGCAGGCGGCGGTGTACCAGAGCGACATTGAGCCGAACCTTGTGAAAGGCAAGACTTTGCTTTTCAGTCACGGATTCTCGATCCATTACAAGACAATCGTGCCTCCCAAGAACGTGGACGTGATTTTGGTGGCGCCGAAGGGACCGGGCCACATTGTGCGCCGGCAGTACACCGAGGGCAAAGGCGTGCCTTCCCTGATTGCGGTGTACCAAAACCCCTCCAAGCAGGCCAAAAAGACAGCGCTGGCTTGGGCAAAGGGGATTGGCGGCACGCGGGCGGGTGTTCTGGAGACCACCTTCAAGGAAGAAACCGAGACGGATTTGTTCGGCGAACAGGCGGTATTGTGCGGAGGAACTTCGGCGCTGGTGATGGCGGGTTTTGAGACGCTGGTGGAGGCGGGATATTCGCCGGAGATGGCCTATTTTGAGTGCCTGCACGAGCTCAAGCTCATCGTGGATCTGATGAATGAGGCGGGCATTGCCGGAATGCGGTTCTCGATTTCCGAGACGGCCAAGTGGGGGGATGTGACCGTGGGGCCCAAGATTGTGGATGCCGGGACCAAGAAGCGCATGAAGGCCGTGTTGAAGGACATCCAGAACGGCAAGTTTGCCAAGGGTTGGGTGCGCGAGTACGAAGGAGGCTACAAGCAGTACAAGGCGTTGCTCGCCCAGGGAGAAAAGCATCCGATTGAAAAGACCGGTGCCAAGCTGCGCTCCCTGATGCCCTGGCTGGCCAAGCGCAACCTCAAGGGTGCGCAGGCGTCCTACTCCTAGGCGGGAAACTGGAAGTTAATTTCAAGCGGGCGCCTTGGACACGGGGCGCCCGTTTTTTTTGCCGCATGTGCGCTGGGGGCGTGGCAACGGAGGCGGTCGCGGTTGATACGCGGGTGTTTCCTGTTTAAGTAACGGGTGTGATTGAAACATCCCCGCACTCTGTGAAGAACCCGGTTGCCGCGCGGCTTTTACCCCGGGATCTGCGATCGGTTTACGATTTGGTGGTGGCCGGGGGACGGGTGGATGAGCAAACCGCCTGCGCGCTGTTTGCGCATCCGGATTTGAACGCGCTGGGGGTGATAGCCAACGTGGCGCGCGAGAGGCTTAATGGAAACGTGGCGACGTACATTCGGAATTTGTACGTGAACTACTCCAACATCTGTGTGCTGTCCTGCCAGTTTTGCGCGTTTGGTGCGCGGCGGCGGGATCCGCATGCATTCGAGCTTCCGCTGGAGGAGATTGAAGCGCGCGTGGCCGCGGGTTTGGAGAAGGGCATTACGGAGGTGCACATGGTGGGGGGGCTGCATCCCAGCCTTCCGGCGGACTGGTATTTGCAGCTCCTTGCACGGCTTCGGGCTTTGGATGAGAATTTGTTTATCAAAGCATTCACGGCCATTGAGATACGACATTTGGCAAAGCGCATCTTTAAGCGTTCGATTGCGGATACGCTCGGGATGCTGCGCATGGCGGGTCTCGGGGCTCTGACCGGCGGGGGCGCCGAGATTTTTGATGCGGGGGTGCGCGATCAGATTTGCCGCGGCAAGGAATCGGCGGAGGAATGGTTGGAGGTGCACCGGACCTGGCATCAGATGGGCATGCGCAGCACGGCGACCATGCTGTTTGGGCATGTGGAAACCCTCGAGCAGCGGGTCGAGCACCTGCGCCTGCTGCGTGGTTTGCAGGATGAAACGCGGGGGTTCACCGCGTTCATTCCGTTTGCGTTTGTGCCGGAAACTACGGAGATGGCGCACATACGGCCCACGACTGCCGCGGACGAGTTGCGAACCCTCGCCGTGAGCCGAATTTATCTCGATAATTTCCAGCACATTACCGCATACTGGGTGAGTTTCGGCCTGCCCCTGGCGGCTCTCGCGCTCAATTACGGGGTGGATGACCTGCACGGCACCATCCAGGAGGAGAAGATCTTCCACATGGCCGGCGCGCAAACGCCGCTGGGGCAGACGCAGACTGCGTTTGAAAAAGCCATCCGCGAGGCGGGGCGCATTCCGGTCCGCCGGGACACGTGGTACCGGCGTCTGGAGGGCGACGTGGTTGCGCCCGGCGCGGCGGCGGGCTGTGCGGGGGGGCCCGAGGTGCTCTCGGGCGCGTGCGCGTCGTGATTGCGCCGGAGTGCCTTTCGACGGTGCGGATCGGGTGCGTGAGGTACCTCAACAGCCGGCCGTTGATTGCGGGCCTGCCGGGCGTGCGCTTGGAGCATCCGAGTGACTTGGCTCGCGCCCTGCGGGAAGGGGAGCTCGACGCGGCGTTGGTGCCGGTTTTTGAGGCGCTCCGGGCGCCGGAGGGCACCTACCAGTGTGTGGACGGGGTGTGCATTGGCAGTTGGGGGCCGGTGTACAGCGTCTTTGTCGCTCACCGCCAGGCGCCGGGTTCGTGGACCCGGGTGGTGGCGGATCCGGCTTCGCTCACGTCGGTGCATTTGCTCCGGGTGCTCTCCCGTTTGGAGGGGAACGGGGGTGTGGAGGTGGTGCCGCTTGCGGATTCGAGTGCGGAGCAAAGGGCCGCCGCGCAGCTTTGGATCGGGAATCAGGCGATTGCGTTTCGGCAGGGGGCGGGGGCGGAGTCGGGATTGGGGTTTTGGGATTTGGGGGAGGTTTGGTCGGCCCGCACGGGGTTGCCGTTTGTGTATGCGGTGTGGGTGATGCGGCGGGATGCGGTGGCGGGCCGGGCGCGGGAGGTGGCGGATGCTTTTCGCGCGGTGGCGCAGCGGGGGCTTGCGCAGCGGGAGGCGCTTGCCGGGGGGGACACGGAGTTCGGGGCCGCGTTTGCGCGGCGGTATCTGAATGAACACATCCGCTTTGAATTGGGTGAGATGCAAAAGCGCGGGATCCGCAGGTTTTGTGCGGAACTGGCGCGGGACGGCTGGGTGCCGGCGCGGGAGTTGCCGTGGGAGTGGGTGTGAGGGTCGAGAGGGGGCGGGAGGGGCGGGGTTGACTGGGTGGGTGGGCGCGGCATTCTTGAGTTATGGGCAGCCGTTCGCTGTGTGATTTGACCTATTCCGGCATGGAGACGGTGCTTCGGGAGGACGGGGTGCATCCCATCCATGCCGGGGCGCTGTGGCGCGCGCTTTATCACGACCTGGATGAGGCTCCGCAGCAGCGGGAGGATTTTCCCCCGCCGCTGCGTCGCTGGCTGGGGCGCGTGTGGGGAACATCCTGGGGGCTTACCACCGCCGAGACGATTGAGCGCACCCAGAGCACGGATGGCAACACGCGCAAACTTCTGGTCCGGCTGGGGGATGGTCAGGAAGTGGAGACGGTTGTCATGGGGTACCCGGGGCGTTTCACGGCGTGTCTGAGTTCGCAGGCGGGGTGTGCGATGGGGTGCGTTTTTTGCGCGACCGGACAGATGGGGTTTGTACGCAATTTGTCCGCGGGGGAGATTTTGATGCAGATTTTCCGTGCACAGCAGCTGCTGCGTCAAACAGGCGCCAAACTGCGCAATCTGGTGTTGATGGGCATGGGGGAACCTTTTGCGAATTACGACGCGGTGATGCAGGCACTGGACGTGGCGGCGCACACGCCGGGTTGGGGTATCGGGCCTTCGCGTGTGAGCGTCAGCACCGTTGGGGTTGTGCCGGGGATCATCCGTTTTGCCGATGAGCGGCGTCCGCAGGGGCTGGCGGTGAGTCTGCATGCCGCCACCGATGCGGAGCGCTCCGCGTTGCTTCCGGTGAACCAGCGCTGGCCACTGGCGGACTTGATGGGTGCGCTCCGGTACTACTGCGGCAAGTCTGGGGAGCGTGTCTTCATTGGGTGGACGCTGATTGCGGGGCGGAATGACTCGCTCGAACAGGCCCGGGTTTTGAGCGAGTTGCTGCGTGGGGTGAATGCCCATGTGAACTTGATTCCCCTCAACGCTACGCGCGGCTTCGCAGGGCAGTCGCCGGCGTGGAGTGCCGCGGAGGCCTTCAAGGAGGCGGTGCGTGCGGCGGGTTTTCCGTGCACGATCCGGCAGTTTCGTGGGATTGACGTCGACGCGGGGTGCGGCCAGTTGCGTGCGGCGCGGGCGGCCCGCCCGGCGCGGGAGCGTGCGGCGGGTGGGAAAACAGCCGCTGCGCCGGCGCAATTCCAGCCGGTGGAGGGTGTTTGACGCGGGCTTCCCGGGCGGGGGTTGAAGTCTGGTAGTTGCGTAGGATCCGGAGTGAAGATTAATGTTTGACTCCCCGTGTTGTTATCCCCATGCTCTCCCTCCCATTTTTTTCGGAGAAGTTTCATGGCTACTTATTCAGCAAAAGCTAACGAGGTGCAGCGTCGCTGGTGGATCATTGACGCCAACGATCAGGTGCTCGGCCGCGTGGCGGTCAAGGCGGCGAATCTGCTGCGGGGCAAGGAAAAGGCGATTTTCACCCCCCACGTCGACACCGGCGATTTTGTGGTCGTGATCAACGCGGGCAAGGTCCGGGTCACGGGCAAGAAAGAGACGGCCAAAAGCTACATGTCTTTCTCGGGCTACATCGGCGGGCACAAAAGCGAGTCTTTCCGCCAGCGCCGCGCGCGGCATCCGGAACTTTTAATCGAAGGGGCGGTCAAGGGCATGGTGCCCCACAACCGTCTCGGCCGCTCGCTGATCACCAAATTAAAGGTGTATCAGGGTGCGGAACATCCGCACGCAGCCCAGAACCCCGTGGCCGTCAACCTGTAAAATTTTATGGCGACTCAAACTCCCGAATACGTGGCCGTAGGCCGCCGCAAAACCGCGGTTGCGCGGGTGCGTATGACTCCCGGAACCGGCAAGATTGTGGTGAACGGCCGTTCCTTCGAGGAATACTTCAAAACGCAGGCACTGCAGAACACGGTGCTGCGCCCCTTCGAAGTGGCAAAGCAGATCAATGCATTCGACGTGCGCGTGAATGCAGATGGCGGCGGTCTTCAGGGCCAGGCCGGAGCGCTGCGTCTTGCGGTCTCCCGCGCGCTCATCGATTCCGACGCGGAACTGCGCGCGGTATTGAAGGCGGAAGGTTTCCTGCGTCGCGATCCGCGGATGAAAGAGCGTAAAAAGCCCGGTCAGCCTGGGGCGCGCAAACGCTTCCAGTTCTCCAAACGGTAGGAGAGCGTGGGTTTTCAAACCCTGTTTTTCCAAAACACCGCTTCGATTTTCGGAGCGGTGTTTTTTTTGCCCGGATGGCCTTTTGGAATCAACGCGGCCCCGGGAAATCCTGCGGATCTCAGCCCGCTGAGGGCGGGTTCGCAAATGCGTCGCAGAATGCAATGTCGCGTATCCGCCCCGGGTGCGAATACACGTTGAAGCGGTGGTTTCGCAAAAAACCCACCAGCGTGATTCCGAATTCCACGGCGCACTCCACGGCGAGACTGGATGGGGCGCCCACGGCGCATACGAGCCCGATGCCCGCCATGGCCGCTTTTTGGAGCAGTTCGAAGCTGGCACGTCCGCTGAGAAGGAGTATGTGCGTGCGCAGTGGCAGGAGGCTGCGGCTGAGGGCCGTGCCGATGAGTTTGTCGAGTGCGTTGTGGCGCCCGACGTCCTCGTGCAGCGCGAGGAGGGATCCGTCCCGGGAGAACAAGCCGCAGGCGTGCAGTCCGCCGGTTGCGCCGAACACGCGCTGCTTTGCGAGGAGTGTTTCCGGCAGGAGCTGAAGCAGGGATGCGGGCACCTGCCACGGCAGCGTGTCCGCAGCGGCATGTGCGCAGGCAGGGCGGTGGATGTGCAGGGCTTCGAGGCTGGCCTTTCCGCAGACGCCGCAGCTCGACGAGATGAAGGAGTGCCGTTTGAAAATGTGCGCGGGAGGTGTGCAGGTCTCGACGAGCTCGACTTTGACGAGATTCTCCGCGCCGGTTTGCGCTTCCGCCTCGGGACAGTGGCGGATGGACGCAACATCGGCCACGCTCTGAATGACGCCTTCGCAAAAAAGAAAGCCGAGGGTGAGTGCAAGATCCTCGCCCGGGGTGCGCATCGTGATGGCCAGTTCCCGCTGTTCCCGCACCTCGCCGGCGGTGTAGCCGAGCTGGATCGCCAGCGGTTCCTCGCGTGCGAGTAGATCCTCGCCGGGGGTGCAGCCCTCGGGAGAGATCTTCCAAACACGCGTGCTGGCTACGGGTGCGGTCACGATGCGCGGGACTCTTTGATTTTTCGAGCGTGGAGACCAGAACAAAGCGTGGACGCCGCACGGGCGGTAAAAGCGGGGTCGGGAAAAAGGGGAGCTTGAAAAGCGCAGGGCAGCATTCTTGGATGCGGGCTGCTGCGGGGACTGCGCGAGGCGTTTTTCCGCGGCGGCAAACCCAGTCCCCTCATGCGCTTTTTGGAAAGATCCGCCACCGTCGCCGAGCCCGGCTTTTCCCGTTGGATGACGCCCCCGGCGGCTATTGCGATGCACATGTGCATCGGGGAGGTGTACGGCTTCAGTGTGTTTAACGTTCCGCTTTCGCGCGTGCTCGGCATTTCGCAGTCGCTTCCGGGGCAGGATTGGACCATTCCGCAGCTGGGCTGGATCTACCAGATTGCGCTGTTCATGCTGGGG
>JBILWF010000696.1:0-2581 GCA_044370075.1 Chthoniobacteraceae bacterium
TGGCGGCCGTCGAAGCGGCGCAGGTGGACCTCGGCGTTGGACACGTTCGGGTTGTCGTAGACCGCCGTGATCTCTGGGCTCGCCGCGACCTGAGGCGCCTTGAAGCGGAGCTTCTGCGGGTCGACCGTGTGGTCGATGCACAGGTCGAAGTCGAGCCAGCCCGCGATGCCGCGGCAGAAGTCGAGGTCTGTCTGGTTGTGCTGCACGACGTACTCGCGCAGGAACGCCGTATCCTCGGCGTCGACGGTCAGGCCCTTGTCGCGGGCGACCTGCGTAACGATCTCGCTGAACTTCTGGTTGAGGAACGTGCGCGTCTTGCGGCCGCGCGTGAGCTTATGGACAGCGTCGAAGGCCTGCGCGACGAAGACGCGCGGGCCGTTCTCGGCGAGCTTGACCCGAGTCCCGACGATCTCCCCCTCGAAGACGCGCTTCGGGCCGCCGTCGGTGTAACCGAGCTGGACCTCGACCTTACCACCCGGGCCGAGCTCGTCCCGCTTGTCGTAAGCGCCGTCGTGGTTGTTGAACTGCAGCTCGACGCTCGCGGGCGCCTGTCGACGCAGCTCGATGGTGACCGCCTGCAGGTTGGCGTCGTCGGCCTGTGGCAGCTCCTGCCCATTCAGGCGGACCTTGTACTCCGGGACCCAGGTATCGGCCATCGGTCAGTGCTCCGGTCGGTCAGCGCAGGATGGGCGGGATCATGAGGCGGCGCCCCGGCTCGAGCTGGAGCGGGTCGTCGATGCCGTTGGCGTCCGCGATGCGCCGCCACTCCGCGGGATCCTCGTACTCGCGCGCCGCGATCATCTGGAGCGACTCGCCGCGCTGAACCGCGTGAATCTTCGCGTGGTCGGGGCTCTGCTTCTTGATCTCTTCCTGCTGCTCCGTCGCGGACTTGGCCTGACGCAGCGCGAGCGTCACCGTGGCGCGCACGGGGATGCCGCTCTCAAGGAACATCGTGAAGCGGTGGCTGATGGACTCCACCACGCACTTGAACATCAGCGTGCCCCAGCTCACGAGGAGCAGAGGCGGCCGATGCAGGTCGCTGTCGATGAGCGCGAGCGCGTGCACCTGGTCGGTGAAGAGCTTGACGGGCAGGCCGGTCTCGTAGGTGTCGAAGAACAGCTCCAGATTCAGGGTCTCACCCTGACCTGTGGTGAACTGCATCTCCGGCGCGTCGAGGCCCGCGGCCGCGTGGGGGTTCCACGGGACGCTCTTCGCGATGGTGTACTCTTTGGGGTTGAACAGCGCCTGAATGCGGGCGCCGGCGAGCTTGCCGTCGAGCGGCGTGATGTAGAGCTTCTCCATCGGTCAATCCCACTCGTCTTCGCCGATGCGGGTGGCGTCGAGCTCAAGCGAGCGCTTGAGCTGCGTGATCACCTCGTCGGCGATCTTCTCCACCTCTTCGGGGCTCAGGTTCTCGTCAATCTGGTCACTGCCGAGGCGGTGTCGCGCCTCTTCGCCGGTCTCGGCGCGCTGGGCGGGCCGCTCACCCGGGGTCGACCGCAGCGCAGACTCGGCCGCCCGCCGCGCCGCCGCGGTCTCGACGAGCACGCGGCCGTCCGCGCCGCCACCGCCGCTCACGCCGCCAGACATGGGGCGTCCGCTCGAGGTGCGCAGGGTCACGCTGGGGCCGCGGTCACCAAAGAGGCGACCGTTCAGCGTCGCAGGGGACACCAGCACGCCGTCGACCCCCCCCGAGCGAGCGCCGCCTGCGGCGCGGGCGCGGGCGACATCGAGAGACACGACCGACGCGCCGCCGCGCTCAGCAGGACCACCGCCGCTGGGCATCGCGGACGCGCCGGGCGAGTAGAAGGTCGGGGGCGCGGTGTTGTCCGCGTAGGTCGAGGTCGATGCTGAGCCGGTGCGCGCTGCGCTCGAGGCACGGCTCGACCCGCCGCTGCGGGCCTCCGCCCGCTCAAAGGCCACGACCGCACGAGAGACGTTCGCGTCGCCGATGGGGCGGGCAGCGACCCCTGCGCCGAGGGCCTGCGCCACGCGCGCCTCGCCCCCCGCGAGGCCGCTCAAGAAGACTGGCATGGCCTCGCCTGCGAGCCGTGAGGTCTGCGCGGCGCGACCTCGGCTCGCGCGGAGGGTGTGCGCTGCGGAGAGACCCGCGGCGCGGGCCACCCAAGCCGCCGTGCGCTCGGTCCCCCGCGACGCCGATCGAGCGTCGAGCGCCGCATCTGCGCGGGCAGCGGCGCGTGATGTGCCCGACGCAGCGAGACTCTCGGCTGGGGCCTCGCCGTGCGTTGGCTGCGGACGAACGAGCGTTGCGAGGGCGTCGAGGGATTCAGCGAGCGCGTGCGGTCGCGCAGGCGCGTCCCAGCGCGCGACCAACGCCGTGGCGGCGTCCATGGTCAGGCCCGTGCGGGCCGCGACCTGCGCGGCGAGGTCGGAGACCGCTGCGGCGACTCGACCCGCCTCGGCGACTCGACCCGCTTCCGTGACTGTCGGGCCCGCCTGGTAGTAGGCCGTGATGGCCCCGCCCCCCGCGCGCTCAACCACACGGAGCGTGAAACCGAGATGCTGCGCGGCGCCAAACGTCGCGTCCGCGCCGCGCAGCCACTGGGTCAGGCCGCGCGTC
>JBILWF010000644.1:0-2580 GCA_044370075.1 Chthoniobacteraceae bacterium
CAGAAGAGGTTTGGAAATTCGAGTACGCATTCCACTTCCGCGCCGGGTGGAGGCAAAACAAAACTGGAGTCGTGTCGCGCGGGATGCGACCACCGTGCACCATCCGCCTCCGTGGCGCGGGGCAGGGTGATGAAGAAAAGCGCCTCCGCCGGCCGGCCTGCGCGATCGCGCGCGGTGCGCACGCTCCACACGGTGTCGGGTTTGCCGTCGACGGCGTTGAGCGGGATGTTGCCGGAGACGTAGTCGCCCGAATGGGCGTGCATCCAGCGCGCGGCCAGCCATGGCGCGCCCGGATTGGAAGCCGGGCGAAAACGCATCACCAGTTCTCCGAGAGCAAAGCTGCCATCCCGAAAGCGGCCGGGGCCGTCCGCCGGAAGCGCAGGATCCGCAAGGGCCTCCAAGCGGAGTGTCCGCATGCTGCCCGCCTTTGGGAGTATGGCCTTGATCGTGTAGGTGTCCTTTGCTGCGGAACCGGTGACTAGAACCGAACCGTCGGCGGAGATGACCGCCTGCGTACCCGAGGCGGTGCGGCACTCCGAGGGAATCAACGGTAACCACCGCGGAGATGCCTCCGGAGCGCCCTCGCGTTTTTTGCGCAGAACCAGACGCAGCCCTTCGAAGTTCTCCTCGTTGCGCTCCGTAAGTTTGCCCCGGGATGCAGCCCGGCAGTAGTCTGGGGTGCTCACCCAACTCCCGCCTTTGGTCGTGGGGCGGTGAACGAGTTTTAAGTCACCGCTGATGTCCAAGGGGATTCGCGCGGAGTCATAGGGAGTTGCGGTGCACTCGCTGACGTTGCCGTGCATATCGTGAAGCCCCCACGGGTTCGGCGGATAACTTCCCACCCACGCCATGGTAACGGTTCCATCGTCCCAGTGCTTGTGTGCAAACGTAAAAAGCCCCGCCTGTTTTTCGCGCGCTTTGCCGTAAAAACGTGTCGCATATTCCCCCACGCTGGAACTCTCGCGCAGGGAGCGGTCGGCAAAGTTTCCGTAGTGCGCGAGATGTGCGGGGTCATTTCCAAACCAGTAGGCGCTGTGCGTCCCGGCCCGCGCGGCGTACTCCCATTCAGCCTCCGTGGGTAAGTCATAGTACCATCCGGGGGGCGCGGAAGTCTGGTTCAGTTTGTCGAGGATGAGTTCTGCGGTGCCGGGGTGGTACTGCTTGGCGCTGTCGCGTATTGCGTATTGCAGACGGTTGAGCGGATGAAGCTTGTGCGTTGAAGAGGCCGTTGGCGGGGAGCCCGCCAGCGCAGAAACATTCCGTTGGGTGAGTTCGTATTTGCCCATCCAAAAACCGTGCGGAAATTCGATGTCCGCAAGCCCCTCATCGCCTTGACGACCCGCTTCATGCGCATCGCTTCCCAGCGTAAACGCACCCGGCGGACACCAGCAAAACACCATCCCCCACGCATCAACCCATTGCTGTCCGGCCCGGGTCCCGTCCGTGAGCCTGCCCGGCGCCTGAATCACCGTGGAGGCGGGCTCATCAAGAAATGACAGTTTCAGGGGCGAGGAGCATTCCCGTGCAGCGCTGCAGGTTTCGAGTATCCGGCTCAGGGGTTGTTGCGATTCGAGAGCCGCAACAAATGTTCGAGCAAAGGGCGAGAGCCCCTCTTCCGACGGGGTCTGATACGCTCCATAACTGCCGCCGTACAGGCGGAGACTGTCCGCCGCGAGGGTGCCGGCGCGTAGCAGTCCCCCTGGCAGCTTTGAGTTGGCGCGCGGGTGCCGGTAACATCCATCAACAATTAAAATGTTCAATGCACTCCCGCCCCGTTGTTGCAGGGTCACTCGTCCGGGAACCTGCGGTGTGTCGGGTTCCTGAGCGAGCATGTTTAAGAGGGTGTTCGTCTCGGTTTTGTAGCCGCGCAAAAGCAGGGGCGCCGCCGGATCGCCGTCGACGGGCAATAAAACGTTGTCCCGTTGCGGGTCCGCCTCGCGCCAGTAGGCGGTCGGAACGGCGTAACCCGAAAAATACACAAATGCCGTGCCGCGCTCCGGAATGGAGAGGGCGAAGGCTTTTACCGCGTCGCGCATTTTCTCGGCGGTACCGTTCTCGAGTTGCGTCACCGTGAATCCCCTCCTTTGAAGGGCCGCGCCCACGGCCCGTATGTCTCGCGGAGGTGATGCCAGCTCCGCACCGGGGTATGCGCTGTTGGCGATGAGCAGGGCGGCACGGTGTTCGGCATATGCCGTGGACAGGGTTCCGGACCAGCCCAAGGCGAGAAAAAGCAGGCCGCGTTTGAGCGCGTGCCTCATGCCAGAATATCCGACCAAGGGCCTTCTTGCTTGTGGCCGTTCGTCTGCAGAAACCGGTCTTTCATTCCGAATTGCGCCACGGGCGCCCCCGCCGCGTGCAGCAGGCTGGAATATAACTGACTGACCGTCACGTGGGCATTTCCGCTCGCATAGTTGGGGACATTCAAAAACCGGTTGCCTAGCTTGAGCCTGCCGCCGAGGTTGCCAACCACCACTATCGGCCATTCATAACACGTGCTGTGGTGATCCTCTGCGCTGTCGCTGAGGTAGACGATGACCGTGTTGTCCATCATGGAGCCGTTTCCCTCCGGAACGGCCTCCA
>JBILWF010000645.1:0-2579 GCA_044370075.1 Chthoniobacteraceae bacterium
AAGATCGAGCAACTGCGCAAACTCGAGGAAGCGCAGATGGGCGCATTCAGCGCTCTCCTAAGCCGGTTGCGCGAAGTGGGCGAAAACAGCGGCACGCTGCTCGATCACACGCAGGTGCTGTACGGGAGTTGCTTGGGAAACGCCAACTCGCACTCGACGCAAAACCTGCCCCTGATTCTGGCTGGAGGTGGCTTCCGGCATCCGGGGCATCTGGCATTTGACTCTCATCAAAACGAACCGCTCGGGAGGCTCTTCGTCAGCATGATGCAACGTCTCGGACTCGAAACCGACCGCTTTGCGGCCTGGTCTGGAACTCTGAGGGGTCTCGCCTAAAACAATCCCGGCGCGCTCCCTCCCTGCGCGAACCGCCCCGTGCGAGGTGTCGTTGACCAAACGGCTCCTACCGCGCCAAAGCCGTTTTCTGTCCCTTATTCTCCGTTTCGCGGAAGAACAGAAGAAACAGAACCAGCACCGCGGCGGACCCCACGGCGGGGTAAATCCATGTGGGCGCCCAGTTTATCTTTCCTTCAGCGCCTGTAAACCGCTCCAGGATAAAGCCCTGTGCAATCGATCCGATGATCATTCCCACACCGTAAGTTAAAAACGCGATGAAAGACTGCGCCGCGGCGCGGATTCCCTCCGGCGCGCGCCGGTCGACGTACACCTGTCCCGTGACAAAAAAGAAATCAAAGCACGGGCCGTGCAGAATAATTCCCGCGAGCAAAAGTGCACCGGCCTGCTCTCCCCCGGCCGCTCCCTGCGCAAAGCACGCATACCGCGCAATCCATGCCGCCATGCCCAGCAACAGCATGCGCTTGACCCCCAGACGCGCGAACATCCATGGGAAAATGAGCATGAAGAGCACCTCGCTCATTTGACCGTACGTCATTTTTGCCGGGGCCTCCGCCATGCCCACATCGCGCAAAAAGCGCTCCGCACCAGAGTAGTAAAACGCGAGAGGAATGCATATCAAACAGGAGCCCAGCGCGAAAACCGCAAAGGAACGCTCCCGCAGCATCGGGAGCGCATCCAATCCGATCATCGATCCCAAATTAAGCGGAACCCCGCGACTCTTGGGTTCCACAGCGGGAAGCGCGATCCATGCGTACAACCCGAGCGCCACGGAAACGGCCGCACCGATGAGGAACTGGGTTGACTGGGTGCCAAGATTCATTTTTCCGATGACCATCCCCGCCGCGATCCACCCGAAGGTGCCCATCAATCGAATGGCCCCAAAACTTTTGGCGGCATCCTGCATCTGGGAAAAGGCGACCGTATTGGCCAGCGCCAGCGTGGGCATGTAACAAAGCGTGTGGGCCAGCAGCAGGGGGTAGAAGGATGAAAACGAGCGCGTGGTCGCGGCAATCGCTAAAAAAATGCCCCCCAGCACGTGCAGCACCCCCAGCAGTCGTTGTGCTTGAAAAAAGCGGTCTGCGATGGCTCCGATAAAAAACGGCGAAATCATCGCCGCCGCGGATGTCGCTCCAAACGCCGTGCCGATCTGGGGCGCGGAGAAACCGAGTTCCTTCATCCACGAGCCCATGGAAACGCCCCACGTTCCCCAAACGAAAAACTGGAAAAAGAACAGAATCGAGAGTTGGATTCGCGTGAGGGGAGGCATGGTGTTTTTGTGTTAATCAGAAACTCGAAGGGAAATCAGCAGGGAAATCACCTGTCCGAGGGCGGCCCGCAAAATGTCGGAGAGAATTCAAAATGAATTTGTTGAATCGGAGCCACGCGCTCCCGCACGAAGGAATCCCGCAGATTGCGACTTGATTTTGGACGTTCTCCTTGGAAATCTTCCCCCGGGGTTGCAACGCGGGTATAGCTTAGTGGTAAAGCTCCAGCCTTCCAAGCTGGCTAGGAGGGTTCGATTCCCTCTACCCGCTCCATCTCTGATATCCAGAGACTTACAGAAACAAAAGCTTCAAACAGAAGCCAAACGTGACACAAAACGTGACATCGTCCCCTGTAATCTCTCCCCGTTCCAGCGCGTTTCAGGAGGGGTAGCCCCCCGCGGAATGGCACATTTCCCCCCAGAAAATGCATCGCGCCCCCGGGTTCACTACGTCAGGTCGATATGAATGTTCAGCCCGCCCTCCTGCGGCACCTTCGGTTCCGGCGGCATCGTCTTGATGAGCAGAGGCACGAACGTCTTCGGATCCTCCTGCGCCAACCGCACCAGGTACTCCACGCCCCCCACCTGCTCAAACGCCATCTGGATCGCCTCCCAGATCGACTGGTTCACCTTGTTCGGCGTACCCTTCGCCCGCCCGCCCCAGCGGGTACCCTTGGGTGGCCTAGGCGGGTTTGCTGGGCCGGAAGGAGTGGGGGCAGCGAGCGAACCCGACGGAGCAGTTGCCGCCGGGGCAAAGTCAGGGAGGCATTGGACATTTGATGTCATACCCCTATTTCGCCACTACTTTAGCCAAAAAGCGAGCTGGAGGTTGGAGCGGATCCGCTTTCTCAGCAGGTTCAACCGTCTTTTTTCACCAAGAGCTCACGAGCAGGATGCACTTGGCGAAGGAGCGACCCAACGCAGCGTCGCAAAGTTGACCAATCGGTTGTCTGATGGTTTA
>JBILWF010000647.1:0-2576 GCA_044370075.1 Chthoniobacteraceae bacterium
TTCCGCCGCGGCGAGCATTTCAAGCCCCAACTTTCCCGCCGAATACCAGCAGGGGATGGCCTCGGCTGCGCTACTCGGAAGCCATGCGGTGTCCATCACCCGGTATGGGTTCGACCAGGGCCTGGTGCAGGGCGGCGGCCGCATCGACCTCGTCTCCTCCGCCAACGCTGCGTTCCGTCCGGCGGACCTCGCTTTCGGAATGGACGGCGCCCTGTACGTTTCGGACTTCTGCAGCGCAATCATCGGCCACGCCCAACATCCCATGCGGGACCCGCATTGGGATCACACGCACGGCCGCATCTGGCGCGTGGTCTGCAAGGACGGCGAACTCCCGCGCCAGTGGCCGCAAATCGAGGGCCGCCCCGTTGCCGAGCTGTGCGAGCTACTCGGGCATCCGCAGGATTTGGTGCGTGAACACGCCCGTATCGCGCTGCGCAAACACGGTGCTGCGGGGTTGGGCGCGCTGGATGCATGGATTCTCGCGATGCGGCGGGATTCGCCCGCATTCGCGCAGGCCGCGCTGGAAACGCTTTTTGTGTGGGAGGGGCTGGGGCAGACCCGCCCCGCGTTGCTTGCCGAACTGCTCGCGTGTGATTCGCCGATGCACCGCGCCGCCGCGGTGCGCGTGATGCGCCTGCAGGCCGCGCGCATCCCGGATTTGGAGACGCGGGTGCGCCGTGCCCTTGAGGATGCGCATCCGCGGGTGCAGATGGAGGCGGTGGATCTTGTGGCGCACGAGCGTGGGCGCTCTCCCGCCCTTGAACATCTCGTGCACGGCATGGAGTCCTCCAATGGCACAGTGCGGCAGATGCTTGCGGATTTGCGGCACGGAACACGCCCCGCGCGGGCCCGGAGCATTCCCGTTTTGGAGGTGGCGCCCGAATGCCAGCTCCGGCACTGGGAATGGTCTGCGGCGGACGCGCCCGCCGCAACAGCGGCCGCGGCGGTGTACGTCGCGGGGGAGGGGAACGCACCGGGCGACGGCGTCTACCGCACCGTGTTTGAGAGTTCCAAAGCACAGGCCGCCATCCTTGGCATCAAGCACCGCTTTCTGGATGTGCGGGTGAACGGGGCGCAGGTTTTTTCGCAGGATTCCCAGTGGAGCAGCGATCAACAAATCGCGTGCCTGTTGCAGCCGGGGCTCAACCAGATCGAGGTGGTTTTACGCAAGCTCGGCAAGGGCGGGGTGCCGCCCGTTTTCTTGTTCGATCCCGTGGGACGTCCGGTGGAAGGCGTGCGGATGGCGCAGAGCGCCGGGGAGCTCAAAACCCGGGTGGCGGAGTGGGGGCACAGCCGTGCGGGCGCGCAGGACGTGGTGCGCGTTCAGGCCGTGCCGGGGAAAATGCAGTTTGACCCGCCCGTGGTGCGCGTGCGTGCGGGCGGGATCCTCAAGCTGCGGTTCGAAAACGGCGACCTCATGCAGCACAATCTTGTGATTGTTTCGCCGGGCAGTGGCGAGGAAGTCGGCCTGCTGGCGGATCAACTCGCAGCCCGGCCCGAGGGCATTGCGCGGGGATACGTTCCCGAGTCGCCCAGGGTTTTGCTGGCCTCGCCGCTGTTGAACCCGGCCCAGAATGCGGACATGGAATGGAAGGTTCCCCGGGAGCCCGGGCGGTATCCGTTTCTGTGCACTTTCCCCGGGCACTGGCGGATCATGCGCGGGGAAATCGTGGTGGAGTGAGCCGGCGGGCTGAAACAAGTGCCCTTCTGCCGGGGCTTATTTTCCGGGGGATTGCGCGGCGGCCTCGCGGAGTTTTTGCACCTTCTCCCGGTAGTCCGGTTTCATGGGGGAAAACTTCACGTGCACCCGCGGTGCGGCGGCTTTGAGTTGGGCGAGGTCGGCCTCCGAGATATCCGAGACAAACAGCTCCAGCGTATTGAGATGGGGGAGGCTTAGAAGATGTTTGAGGCCGCCCTCGTAGGTGACCGACGCGTAGGCAAGGCGCACCCGTTTGAGGGTTTGGATTTTCGCAACACTGCGCAGGCAGGCGTCGTCCACGGTGAGGATGTTGTAGGCGTACAAGCTCAGAAATTCGATGCGCGAGTAGGCCGCCAGTTCCTCCACGCGCCCGGGGGTGGCCGCCGCCTCGGCAAGCTCCACCGACTTGAGCGCGGGGGCGCGCAGTGCCTCGATGCAAAAATCTCCCGCCGTGCGCAGGTACTCCAGGGAGGGATGCTGGCTGAGTGCCTCCGCAGCCTCCGGAGTGGCTTTGTGCATGTGGTGCGTGTCGAGGCTTTTAAGGTTGCGCATCTTCCCGAACTTGGCCGCCCCGGGGCCGGTGATCGGATTGATGCGCAGATACAGTTCGACCGGATCCAGGGCCACCAGCCGGTCCATGTCCGCATCGCGCAGCGCCATATGGTTGAAATAAAACGCACGCGGTTTGAGCGAAGCGACCGCCTCCCACTGCGCATCCGTGAGCGGCGTGGCCGAACTCAAACGCATTTCCAGCAGACCACCCTTCCAACGTAACTCCGCCCCCGGCTCCCCCGGATGGCTCAAGGGAGTCGGGCGCATGCTGCTTAAAACCTCCGGGAGATCCGGAAGCGGCATGGTGACGGGCTTTTGGGCTGAC
>JBILWF010000697.1:0-2573 GCA_044370075.1 Chthoniobacteraceae bacterium
GGTCGCGCGCGAAGAAACCAGAAAGAGCGGCAGACCCGCGTAGATCGCGAAGACCTTCTCCACAAAGGCGGCGTCGAGCGGCGCGTCTTCGCCTGCGCCTCGCTTTTGCTCGCGGTAGTCGTGGACTTGCCCGAGCAGCCGCTGCTCAGGTCCGGGCGCTGGCTGAGCGGGCGCGAAGCGGGCTGAGAGCGCGCGCAGGCAGGCGTGGACCTCGGGCGTCAGGCTGAGTCCGAGCAGGTGCGCGCGCTGGGTCACGAGGGCGGTGCATTGGTCGGGCGTGAGCGGCTCAAGGTGCACGACGTGCAGCGCCTCGGAGAGGGGTGCGTACTGTGGCTGCGCCTCGAGCGCGCGGAGCTGGTCTGGGGTCGCTTCGATGACGAGCAAGGCGTTCGCGTGGAGCGCGCCGAGGGCCGTGCTCGCCCAGGCACGGCCACGGAGCGCCGCGGGGATGAGGTCGGGCACGTGCAGCACGACGCCGCGGGCCGCCGCGTCCCGCAGGAGGGCTTCGATGTGGGCGGCGGTCGCTGCAGAGTCGCGGGCGGGGACACCACGGTGACCCAGCGCAAGCAGACGCAGGCCCTGAATGCGCGCGGTCGCTGGGCTCCCAGACGCAGCGAGGGCGTGCGCGAGGCCGTAGACGAGCGCTGTCTTGCCGACGCCGGGTGAGCCCACCAGCAGGATGGATCGACCGCGTTCGAGGTGAGCGAGCGTCGACTGCACCCAGAGCTCGCGGAACGAGCCGGGGGGCACGTCCCCCTCGGCCGCGGCACGGACAAGGTCGAAGGTCTCGCGCTCAAGCGCGCCGCTGTGCTTGCCGTACGCCGTCATGACATCAATGAGTAGCACAATCACGCGGGTGACGGGAGGGGGCCCGACTTGCACCGCGGGCCCGCGTCGGCCCATCATGCGCCGCATGACACATCGAACGAACTTCGCGGCGCTCGTTGCGCTCCTCTGCGTTGTGTGGGCCACCGGCTGTGACGACTCGACGAGCGGCGGCACGGCTGGCATTGCACCGCGTGCGCCCGCAGACGCGGGACCCCGGATTCGCCTCGACACCGGCACGGGCATCGACCCCACCGGTGCTTCGGGCGGAGCGATGCCTGAGCCCGGCGGCACGCCCGCGCCCGGCGGCGCGCCGTCGCCGGGTGGCGAAGCCCCCGCGGGGGGTGAGCTTCCACCGCTGCTCGAGTGCGACGACGCGTCGTGCGGTGACGGTCGTGTGTGCTACCAGGACCGCTGCATCGAGGGCACGCGTTGCCAGCTCAACGAGGACTGCCCTGCGGGGCGCATTTGCATCGCCCGGATTTGCCTGCCGGACCCGACCGGCGCGACCCTCGCGGCGGAGCCGCCCGCGCTCCTGTTCACGTTCGCGAACGTCGGTGAGGCCGTTCGTCGGTCGACGACGCTCGTCAACACCGGCGACGTGGTGCTCAACGTCACGGCGGGCGCGATCGCGGGCTCTCCGCAGTTCGCGCTCGCGGCAGACGCCCCGCCGTTCCCGATTCGGCTCGTGCCCAATCAGCAGCTCGAGCTGCCCATCGAGCTCGTGCCCGACGACCAGACGGTCGAGCGCGGCGTGCTCACGCTCTCCACAGACAACCCCGTCGCGCCGACGGTCGAGGTGACCCTGCAGAGCGACTTCAAGACCGTCGGTGGTCAGGTGCCGTGCCTGCAGATTCAGCCGGCCCGCGCCGATTTTGGCGCGGTCGCGCGCGGCACGACGGCGCACCGCATGGTCGACCTCGTGAGCTGCGGGACAGTCCCCGTCTCGGTCACGGCCATCCGGCGCGGGCGGAGCTTCTTGGGCGAGCTCTCGCCGCACTTCGACCTGGCGAACCGACCGGGGTTCCCGCTGCAGCTCGCGCCCAACCAGCGCTTCACGCTCGACCTGACGTACACGCCGGGGCGCGCCGGGCTCGAGGGCGGCAACTGGGATGTGTTGAGCACGGACAGCGCGAACCCGACGCAGCGCATCGATGTCTCCGCGATCGCGAGCCCGCCGCCGCTGCAGGACGTTGGCCTGCACGTGCGCGTGCGCTGGGACAACGACCTGACGGACGTCGACACCCACGTGCTCGCCCCGGGCGGCCAGATGTGGACGTGTGACGGGGACTGCTACTTCTCGAACGGCAATCCGAACTGGGGCGACCAGGCGCGGTGGGAAGACGACCCGTTCCTCGATGTCGACGATGTGGACGGCTTTGGCCCCGAGAACGTGAACATTCAGGAGCCGACCGCGGGCACGTACCGCGTGCTGATCCACTACTGGGACGCGCATGGGGGCTCGACGCCCAACACAACGGTCGAGATCCTGAGCTTTGGTCAGGTTGTGGGTCGGTACGGCCCTGTTGCTACACCCAACGTGAACGATGTGTGGCAGGTCGTCGAGATCGACTGGCCGGGCCCTGTACTCCGCGCGCTGGGCGGCGTGCGGAACGAGGCGCGCGGCCCGCTGTGCGGCGGCCTCAACTTCCCCTAGTCGGCGCGGGGCTGCGGCCCAGCGCGAGCGCGACGCCGCTGAAGAGCACGCCGCCCAAGACGCCCAGCACGCCGCGCGCCCACGCTTGTCC
>JBILWF010000648.1:0-2570 GCA_044370075.1 Chthoniobacteraceae bacterium
AGCCCCTTTGGAACCACCGTTACATCGATCACATTCAAATCACGGCCTCCGAGCCGATGGGTGTTGAAGGACGCGGCCCCTACTACGACAACTCCGGGGCCCTGCGTGACATGGTGCAAAACCACCTCACGCAGTTGCTTTGCCTCGTGGCCATGGAACCGCCCACGGATCTCTGCGCGGAAAGCATCCGCGACGAGAAGGTAAAAGTCGTTCGCTCCATCCGCAAAATGTCCCCCGAGGAGGTCCGCCAAAACGTCGTGCGCGCCCAGTACGCCGAGGGGTGCATCCACGGCAAAGACGTGCCCGCCTACCGCGCCGAGGACCGTGTAAATCCTCAGTCCCTCACCGAGACGTACGTGGCCATGAAGGTACACGTCGACAACTGGCGCTGGGCCGGAGTACCATTCTACGTTCGTGTTGGTAAGCGCATGGCAAAACACTGTGCGGAGATCGCTGTCTTTTTTAAGGAAACTCCGGGTGTCCTCTTCAACAACGCGCAAGCCGGACTCGGCCCCAACGTGCTCGTCATCCGCATCCAGCCTGACGAAGGCATCTCCCTGCGCATGCATTCGAAGCGACCGGGCGCGCAGCTCGCCATAGAATCCGTGAAAATGGATTTTCAGTACGGAACAAGCTTTGGCAAACCAAGCCCGGAAGCCTACGAACGGCTTCTGTTGGACGCCATGGCGGGGGATGCCACCCTCTTCGCGCGGCGTGATGAAGTCGACCACGCATGGGCTTTCGTCGATTGCATTGAAAAAGCCTGGCACCGGGAACCCAACCCCTCTCCCATGGCATTCTATCCATCCGGTTCTTGGGGACCGGCGGAGTCCGACGCGCTCCTTGCCGCGGACGGGCGCGCATGGCGCCGCCTGTAATCCAAACGAAACCCGGATTTTGCGAACCCGTTTCCGCGCTCCGGAACATCCCACTCTCACCCAGCGATGCCGCTCGATACCGCCTCCTTCGGATTTCCAGTGGAACTGGCCAAAGTTTCCAACCAGCTCAAAAAGCTGTGGGAAAGCGAAGGGCAAACCAAGTTCCGCGCCAGCATTCTCAACCTCGCAGTGGTCAGCCACAACACGGACACGCTCGAGCAAAACACCCGACTCATCGCACAACTGGTCCGGGAGCATGCCTGCCGCGCGTTTGTCGTGGGCGTGTGTCCGGGAACGGAACCGAGGATTTCCGCATGGATCCAAGCCCACTGCCATCTCAACCGCGCGGGTGCAAAGCAGGTGTGCAGTGAACAAATCACGCTCCTTGCCGAGGGCTGTTCGGAGGATGCGTACGCCCATGCGCTCCTCGCGCATCTGGACTACGATCTGCCTTTGACCCTGTGGTGGCAGGGAGAACTGCCCGAAAACCCGAACTCCGCTCTCTGGCCCGCGGTCGACCGGTTAATCTTCGACACGCGCGAGTGGCGCGACCTCTCAACACAACTTACCGCATTGCACCGAACCAGATGTGTGCATGCCCGCGGTATGGTCTGGGCCGATCTAAACTGGACGCGAACCCTCGCAATGCGCCAAGCCTTCGCTCAATGCTTTGATGCATCCGATTGCCTGCCGCATCTCGAACACGCCGCGTCGCTTCGAATCCGCCATAATACGGACTCCCGCAGCACGGCGACCCTGCTCGCATGTTGGTTTGCCGCACAACTGGGTTGGACCCCTCTTTCCTGCACCCCCGAACAAATCAATTTTCGCTCCCGCTCCGGAGCAACGATCACATGTTCCATGGAATGCGCAGGCACGCCGCCGCTTTCCGAGGCTTTTTTTGAATCACCCGCACTTCGCGTCCACTTGCGACAACCGCCCGAAGCCTCTCGTTTGCACGCCCTGATCCGCTCCGACAGTCATCCCCCGCGCGAAGCGGTTTTCTCCGCAGGCCCGATGGACGCGCTGGGGCTTCTTACAGCGGAAATGATTCCCGGATCACGCCACCGCGTATACCAACGCACGCTTTCAATCGCCCAAGCAATTCCGGGGCAAGCACCATTGTTTTGCTCCAGACGGAAAGGGAAAAGCGGCTGAGATGAGTTAAAGAGCGGGCTCACCATGGAGCCCGAAATGGAAAGAACCCGACGTAACTTCTCCCCGGAACAAAAAGTGAATATCCTGCGAGAACATCTCTTCGGGCGTGTGCCGGTGAGCGATGTGTGCGACAAGCACCAGATCCACCCGACGCTCTTTTACCGGTGTCAAAAGACATTTTTCGAGAAGGGAAACGCCGCTTTTGAAGCCGGACGCTCCCCCTCCCGAGTTCTTGGGCGCTAGCAGCCTGTCGGGCTTGGAAAACGGGATTTCGAGGAATGCTGTGGACGCGTATACGGCGAGGTAGCGCCTTTCCGGGAGAGCGAAAGGTGTTTGATGGATTTTGTCCGAGCGCTCCCGCCAAAAACCGCGGATACGACTGTTTTAAGCGCCCCCAGAGGTCTGAGTCAAAGGCCTCTCAAGCGGCCACCGGTGTGCTTCCGATGTGGAAAAGCCGCTTGAGATTGTACGCCAAGGTGTCCAGCGTCCACTCCGTGCGCACATTCGTGAGGCCCCGCAGGCTGAAACGCCGAA